>NZ_JBQQCE010000659.1:0-3966 GCF_052245645.1 Streptomyces sp. KR55
CTGCTGCCGGCCGAGCGCGCGGCGTTCCTGGCCTCGATCCGCGCCCTGCTCTCGCCGGGCGATGCCCTGCTGCTCGGCACGGACCTGGTCAAGGACGAGCAGGTCCTGGTCCGGGCGTACGACGACGCGGCCGGGGTGACGGCCGCGTTCAACAAGAACGTCCTGGCCGTGGTCAACCGCGAGCTGGGCGCCGACTTCGATCCCGGCGCCTTCGACCACGTGGCCCTGTGGGACACCGCCAACGAGTGGATCGAGATGCGGCTGCGCTCCCGTACGCACCAGACCGTGAAGGTTCCCGCGCTCGATCTCGCCGTGGACTTCGCGGCGGGCGAGGAGTTGCGCACCGAGGTGTCGGCGAAGTTCCGCAAGGAGGGCGTACGCGCCGAACTCGCCGTCGCAGGACTGGAGTTGACCCACTGGTGGACGGACGGCGAGGGCCGTTTCGCGCTGTCGCTGAGCACCGTCCGCTGATCAGCCGAAGGGGACCGCCAGCGCCTCGGTGATCCGACGGGAGGCGCGGCGGGCCTCCGTCGCCGGGTCGGCACCGGTGAGCACCTCGGTCATGTACTCCTTGATCGGGTTGTCGGCCTCCACGTTCGCCCACTCGGGAGTGCTGGGGGTCGCCCGGCCCTGCGCGGCCCCGGCCGCCATGGCGGCGACCCCCTCCTCGCCGGCGACGGCCTGTGCGAGCGTCGTCTTGTTGGGGACGTAGTTCATGGTGCGGGCCAGCTCGGTGTTCCACTTGGCTCCGGCGAGCGCCTCGACGACGGCGACGGCGCCGTCGCGTGCGTCGGTGTTGTTCGGGATGACGAGGTCGGAGCCCCCGGTGAAGACGGCGCCGGGCTGGTCGGCGCTCTTGCCGGGGACGGGGAAGAAGCCCAGCTCGCCGTCGAGTTCGGGGTTCTGCTGCACGATCGCGCGGGCGAGCCCCGGCACGGCCACGATCTGCGCCACGCGTCCCTCGGCGAACACACCGGCCTGCGGCGGGTGTTCCTCGTCCGCGTCGACCGGGCCCTTGCCGAGGGCCTGGAGCCGCCGGTAGAAGTCCATGCCGCGCAGGGCGGCCGGGGTGTCCAGGGTGCCCCGCCAGGTGCCGCCGTCCTCCTGCGCCAGGTCGCCGCCCTCGTCCCAGATGAAGCCGGAGAGCGTGTACCAGTCCTGCCCCGCCAGGTAAATGCCCTGGTTCCCGGCCGAGTTGAGCTTCTCGGTGGCGGTGAGCCACTCCTCGCGGGTCCGCGGCGGGGCCTCGATGCCGGCCTGCCGGAAGAGGTCCTTGCGGTAGATGACGACGCGGTTGGCCGCGTACCAGGGGATGCCGTACTGCGTCGACCGCTGCCGGCCCGGCTCGGCGAGGCCGGGCAGCCAGTCGCGCATGCCCCAGTCCCGCAGCGACTCCAGGGTCAGGTCCAGCAGCCCGCCTCCCTCGACGTACTGCGGGACCTGGGTGTTGCCGACCTCGATCACATCCGGCCCGTCGGTGCCCCCGGTGGCGTCCGTTTCGAGGGCGGCCTGCACCTCCTCGCCGATCCCGGTCCACTCCTGGATACGGATGTCGAGGTCGAGGTCGCCGTGGGTGCGCTCGAACTCGTCGGTGAACCGCTCCAGGAAGTCCTTCGAGGCGCTGTCCTTCATCAACCACACGGTGACGGTGCGCCGTTCGGTCCCTCCGCCCTGCGGCACGAGTCCGCACGCGCCGACGAGGGATACGGAGACGCAGACGAGGGCGAGGCAGCGAAGTCTCACGAGGGGTCCTGTTCTGTCTGGCGGACAGGGCGGAGGGGCCCGACGTGGGGGAACGAGCGCGAGGGCTCGCACGGGTGTGCCGATTTTGGTATGGACCAATGCGGAGGTCAAGGGATTCCCGGGGAGCCGGCCGACGCCTCGCGCTCCGGCGCAGCTTGGGGCACGGTGGAGTGACGCGTGACACACGGGTCACGGCGGAGAGGAGTATCTGCATGTCGAACCACACCTACCGGGTCACGGACATCGTCGGCACCTCGCCCGAGGGCGTGGACCAGGCCATCCGTAACGGCATCGGCCGCGCCTCGCAGACCCTGCGCAACCTGGACTGGTTCGAGGTGACCGAGGTGCGGGGCCAGCTCGACAACGGGGAGATCGCGCACTGGCAGGTCAGCATGAAGGTCGGGTTCCGCCTCGAGGACGCGGGCTGAGCGGCCTCAGGTCCTGCCCTCGCGCTCCTGCGCCACCTTGAGTGCGGCGGAGGGGGCCGCCCAGCGCGCCCGTACGACGGTGAATCCGGCCCGCTCCGCGTCCTCGCACACCAGTTCGTCGTCGTCCACCAGGACGCGGATCTTCCGGGTGCGGGCGAGCCGGCGGAGGATCCCCAGCTTGGTGTACCGGGCGGGCCTGCGGTCGTCGTTGCGCCGCATGTACACGCGCCCCTCGGGCAGGCCGTGCACAGCCAGCCACTCGAGCGTGTCCTGCCGGCAGCGCTCGGGCCGTCCGGTGAGGTAGACGACCTCGCACTCCTGCGCGCTCTCCACCACCAGCGCCACTCCCTCGGCGATCGGCGGGTCCTCGGGCGCGGCCGCGAAGAAGCCGTCCCAGTCACGCGGCTTGCGCTCCAGGAACCGCTGCCGGTGAGCGGTGTCGGCGAGGGTGTTGTCCAGATCGAAGACGGCGAGCGGGCGTTCGTCACGTGCGGTCACAGTGCCACCCTAGACGGGGAATGCCATCGCTTCCCGGGCGTTGAACCCTGTGTGAGTTCCGTGATCACCCAGACCCGCTTCTCCGTCCTCGACCGTTCCCGGACCCGAGAGGGACACACGCACGCCGAGGCGCTGCGCGACACCGTGCGGCTGGCGCAGGAACTGGAGGGGCTCGGCTACCACCGCTTCTGGGTCTCGGAGCACCACGGGGTGCCCGGCGTCGCCGGTTCCGCGCCGACCGTGCTGGCCGCCGCCGTGGCCGCGGCGACACGGACGATCCGGGTCGGCACCGGGGGCGTCATGCTGCCGAATCACCAACCCCTCGTCGTGGCCGAGCAGTTCGGCGTGCTGGAGTCGCTCTTTCCGGGGCGGATCGACATGGGGCTGGGCCGGTCGGTGGGCTTCACCGACGGCGTACGCAAGGCGCTGGGCCGCGACAAGGGCGTCGCCGAGGACTTCGCCGCCCAGCTCGACGAGCTGCTGGGCTGGTTCCGCGGCACCTCCCCGACGCGGGTCCACGCGCGTCCCGCGGAGGGCCTCACCGTGCCGCCTTTCGTGCTCGCGATGGGCGAGGGAGCCGCCATCGCCGCCCGCGCGGGACTGCCGATGGTCATCGGCGATCTCAGGAACCGCGAGAAGATGCGGCGCGGGATCGACCACTACCGTGCGAACTTCCGGCCATCGGAGTGGTCGTCGGAGCCGTACGTCGTCATCTCCGGCACGGTCGCGATGGCCGCGACCCCCGAGGAGGCCCGGCGACTGCTGATCCCGGAGGCCTGGTCCATGGCGTACTCGCGCACGCACGGCACCTTCCCGCCGCTGCCGCCCGCCGAGCGGGTCGAGGCGCTCACCATGACGGACCGGGAGCGCGGTTTCTACGAGTCCGGTCTCACCGGCCAGCTCGCGGGCACCGAGGGAGAGGTCGCCCACGAGCTGGAGACCGTGCTGAAGGAGACGGGCGCGCAGGAGGTCCTGGTCACAACCAGCACGTATGACCGTGCGGCCCTGCTGGACTCCTATCGGCGGCTCGCCCGGATCGCGGGCCGGTCGTAGGCTCACGTGTTTCCTTTGGGATCCGTAGTCATCCGTCGGTGTCGTGCCATGTGCCTGGCACTGATACCCGGTGTCGCATGTGGGTGCGCGGATCGAATACGTGACCTTTTGGCGAGGGTGTCGTTGATCGGATGACAGCACCACGGGTGAGGGAAGGGGGGCCGGTGAGTCGCAGGCTGCCGCTCGGTGAGGGCGAGACGGTCCGCACCGCCTGCGCCCGTGGCCTGCTGCGGACGGGCGTGGT
>NZ_JBQQCE010000066.1:0-28423 GCF_052245645.1 Streptomyces sp. KR55
CCCCGCGTTCCTGGCCACCCTCCTCACCATCGGCGCGCTGTACACCTACAACCTCACCGCCTCCGGCTACGCCAACTCCTTCTACTCCGCGGCCGTTCAGGCCGGCAGCCAGTCGTGGAAGGCGTTCTTCTTCGGCTCGCTGGACGCGGCGAACGCCATCACCGTCGACAAGCCCCCCGCCTCGCTGTGGCCGATGGCCCTGTCGGTGCGGCTCTTCGGACTGAACTCGTTCGCGATCCTGTTCCCGCAGGTGCTGATGGCGGTCGCGACGGCGGGTGTGCTGTACGCGTCCGTGCGCCGTCGGTTCTCCGCCGGCGCCGGGTTCGTCACGATGGCGGTGTTCGCGCTCACGCCGGTCGCCGCGCTGATGTTCCGGTTCAACAACCCGGACGCGGCCCTCGCCCTGCTGATGGCGACCGCCGTGTACTGCACCCAGCGCGCCCTGGAGAAGGCGCAGACGAAATGGCTGGTGTGGGCGGGCACCGCGATCGGCCTCGCGTTCCTGGTCAAGACGCTGCAGGCGTTCCTGATCCTGCCGGTGCTCGCCCTGGTGTACGTCGTCCTCGCACCGACGACCCTGAGGAAGCGCATCGGGCAGGTGCTCCTCGCCGGTCTCGCCATGGTCGTCGCCGGCGGCTGGTGGGTGGCGATCGTCGAGCTGTGGTCGGCGTCCTCCCGCCCGTACATCGGCGGCTCGCAGAACAACTCCTTCCTGGAGCTGACCTTCGGCTACAACGGCCTCGGCCGCATCAACGGCGAGGAGACCGGCAGCGTCGGAGGCGGCGGCCAGGGCGGCGGCTGGGGTGAGACCGGCTGGGACCGGATGCTCAGCTCGTCCATCGGCGGCCAGATCTCGTGGCTGATTCCGGCGGCGCTGATCCTGCTGGTGGCGGCCCTGGCCGTGACCCTCCCCCACTCTCGGCTTCGCTCGAGCGGGGGCACCCCCATGCTCCAGCGGACGGACACCACCCGCGCCACCTTCCTCCTCTGGGGCGGCTCGCTGCTGATCACCATGGTGATCTTCAGCTTCATGCAGGGCATCTTCCACGAGTACTACACCGTCGCCCTCGCCCCCTACATCGCCCCGCTGATCGGCATGGGCACCGCGCTGCTCTGGCAGGAACGCGGCCGGATGTGGGTGTCGCTGACGCTGGCGGCCGCGATGACGGCCACCGCAGCCTGGGGGTACGTCCTGCTCAACCGCTCCTCCGACTACTACCCGTGGCTGAAGTGGCTCGTCCTCGCCGGCGGCCTGGTGGCCGCGCTCGGCCTGGTCTTCGTGGGCCGGCTCGGGCGTCAACTCGCCCTGACTGTCATCACGTTGGGCTTCGTCGCCGGGCTGGCCGGGCCGATGGCGTACACGCTCACCACGCTGGGCGAGGGCCACACGGGGTCGATCGTGACCGCGGGCCCGTCCGTCCAGGGCGGCATGGGCGGCGGCCCGGGCGGTGGCGGTGGCATGGGCGGCGGCCCCGGTGGCGGCGCCATGCCGGGCCCGCAGAACCAGCAGAACGGACAGAACCAGCAGGGCGGCGGCATGGCCCAGCCCCCGACCGGCGGCTTCCCCGGCCAGAACCAGCAGGGTCAGCAGGGCCAGGGCCAGCAGGGCGGTCCGGGCCGGCAGAACGGGACCGGTGACGGCGGCATGGGTGGCGCCGGCGGCATGGGCGGTCTGCTCAACGGCGCCTCCGTCAGCGACGAGGCCAAGGAGCTGCTGGAGGAGAACTCCGGCGACTACACCTGGGTCGCCGCCGCCATCGGCGCCCAGAACGCCGCGAGCTACCAGCTGTCCACCGGCGACCCGGTGATGTCGATCGGCGGCTTCAACGGCACCGATCCGTCGCCAACCCTGGCCGAGTTCAAGGAGTACGTGGCGGACGGCAGGATCCACTACTTCATCGCCGGCGGCGGCATGGGCGGCGGCTCGGACAGCGGCACGTCCTCGCAGATCACCTCGTGGGTCGAGGAGAACTTCAAGGAGGTCACGGTGGGATCCGCCACCTTCTACGACCTGACGCAGCCGACGAGTTCGAGCAGCAGCTGACCTACGCCCCTCGATTCCCGCCGTACCGGCTCTCCGCTTCCGCTTCCGTACGGCGGGAATCCGTATTGTACACCGTATGGGAATAGTTCTACGGTGTACAGCATGTCGACGACCTCCCAGGCGCAGACCCCGCAGCAAGCCCCGGGCGGCCACCCGCAGCGCTGGCTGATCCTCGGTGTCATCTGTCTCGCGCAGCTCACCGTGCTGCTCGACAACACCGTTCTGAACGTGGCGATCCCCTCCCTCACCGAGGAGTTGGGCGCGGCCACCTCCGACATCCAGTGGATGATCAACGCGTACTCGCTGGTCCAGTCGGGTCTGCTGCTCACCGCGGGCAGCGCCGCCGACCGCTACGGCCGCAAGAAGATGCTGATCACGGGCCTGGCTCTGTTCGGCATCGGCTCGCTGGTGGCCGGACTGGCCGACTCCACCGGGCAGTTGATCGCCGCCCGGGCGGGTATGGGCGTCGGCGGTGCGCTGCTGCTGACCACGACCCTCGCCGTCGCGATGCAGATCTTCGCGCCGGAGGAGCACGCCAAGGCGATCGGCATCTGGAGCGCGGTCAACGCGCTGGGCTTCGCATGCGGTCCGCTGATCGGCGGCTTCATGCTGGACCACTTCTGGTGGGGCGCGATCTTCCTGATCAACCTGCCGGTCGCGGCGCTCGGCCTGGCCGCGGCCGTGGCGCTCGTACCGGAGTCAAAGAATCCGCAGGGCGACCGGCCCGACCTGCTCGGTGCACTGCTGTCCACCATCGGCATGTCGTCACTGGTGTTCGCGATCATCTCCGGGCCCGAGCACGGCTGGACGTCCGGCCAGGTGCTGGTGAGCGGGGCCGTAGCGGTCGTGGTGCTGGCCGCGTTCGCCTACTGGGAGAGCCGGATTCCGTATCCCATGCTCGACCTGCACTTCTTCCGCAATCAGCGGTTCACGGGCGCGGTCGCCGGCGCCGTGCTGATCACCTTCGGGATGGGCGGGGCGCTGTTCCTGCTCACCCAGCATCTGCAGTTCGTGCTCGGCTACGGCCCCCTGGAGGCGGGGCTGCGGACGGCGCCCCTGGCGCTGACCGTGGTGGCGTTGAACTTCACCGGTGTGGCGGCGAAGTGGACGACGAAGCTCGGTATGCCGGTGTCGATCGCGCTGGGCATGGTGCTGATGTCCGGCGGCCTGGTGTCGATCGCGACGCTGGCCTCCGGCGGATATGCCGGCACGCTGCTCGGGCTGCTGCTCATCGGCGCGGGGTGCGCCATCGCCAACCCGGCCATGGCGCACGCCATCATGAGCGCGATTCCGCCGGCCAAGGCGGGTGTCGGCGCGGGGATCAACGGCACGCTGGCGGAGTTCGGGAACGGGCTGGGGGTTGCGGTGCTCGGCGCGGTGCTCAACTCGCGGTTCGCCGCATTGATTCCGGTGGCGGCGAGTTCGTTGCCGGCCGCGGTGTCCGCGGCGGACGGCGAGGCGGAGCGGGGCCGGATCCTGGACGCGTTCTCCTCCGGACTGGAGAGCAGTCAGTTGGTGGGGGCGATGGCTGTGTTGCTGGGTGGGTTGCTTGCGGCGGTACTGCTGCGCAGGGCGGAGCGAGACGCGTGAGAGTTCGGGTGGCATTGCCGTCGTGCGGGTGCGGAATCGTTGTGGCTTGTCGCGCAGTTCCCTGCGCCCCTAATTACGGCGTTGCAGCCTAGCCTTGTGAGCAGTTAGCGGAGTGTCTAGGAAGGTGCGCCAATGGCGAGGGCAGCGGCCGAGCGTTCGGGGCGGACCAGTGTCTGGCTGGAAGGCAAGGCACCCCGCGGCGGGCGTGGGGGCGGGCAGCCGTCGGGGCTGGACCGGGAGCGGATCACCGCGGTGACGGTGCGGCTGCTGGACGCCGAGGGGCTGGCGAAGTTCTCGATGCGCCGGCTCGCCGCCGAGCTGAACGTCACCGCGATGAGCGTCTACTGGTACGTCGACACCAAGGACGACCTCCTCGAACTCGCCCTCGACGCCGCCTTCGGAGAGCTCCGGCTGCCCGACCCGGACGCCGACGAGGACTGGCGCGACCAGCTGCGCGCGCTCGCCACCGAGTACCGTGCGCTGCTGGTGCGCCACCCCTGGCTGTCGCCGCTGGCCGGGACGTACCTCAACATCGGCCCCAACAGCCTCGCCTTCTCCCGCGTCATCCAGCGGGTGATCCGCAAGACCGGGCTGCCCGCACGCGGCGTGACGGGCGCGATCTCGGCCGTCTTCCAGTTCGTGTACGGGTACGGCACGATCGAGGGCCACTTCTTCGCCCGGGTCGCGAACGCCGGCATGACCCCGGACGACTACTTCCAGCACGCCATGAGCTCGGTGACCGAGGTGCCGGAGACCGCCGAGGTCATCCAGGAGTCCAAGGACATCATGGCGGCCCGCGGCGGCGACACGGTCGCGGAGATGCTGGACCGGGACTTCACCTTCGCCCTGGATCTGCTGGTCGCGGGCATCGAGGCGATGGTGGAGCGGGACTGACCGATCAGTCCCCGGTCCCGGACACCAGCCGCGCCGGGAAGCCCCCCGTCGCCACCGGACCCCACCGCTCCGGTGTGACCCGGATGATCGACTTGCCCTGCTTGACCATGGCCTGCCGGTACTCGTCCCAGTCCGGGTGCTCACCGGCGATGTTCCGGTAGTACTCCACGAGCGGTTCGACCGAGTCGGGCGTGTCGATGACCTCGGCCGTGCCGTCGATCTGGACCCATGGCCCGTTCCAGTCGTCGCTCAGGACGAGAACGCCGACCCGCGGGTCCCGCTTGGCGTTGCGGGTCTTGGCCCGCTCCGGGTAGGTCGAGACCACGATCCGGCCCGAGTCGTCGACGCCGCAGGTCAGCGGGGATGCCTGCGGGCTGCCGTCGGCCCGCCGGGTGAACAGGATGGCCCGGTGCCGGGGACGTACAAATTCCAGCAGCTCGTCCAGGGAGACACGGGTGTTGGTCGCGATGTTCGGTGCCATGGCGTCAGCTTAGGCTGCACTCGCGCCTGCGCCGGCTCTAAGACGAACACCGTCGCGGCCGTCCAAACGGCTGGGCGCAGATGTGATGCCCGAGGGCTGCATTGCCTGTCAGGTCCGAGTTCAGATGGCCAGGTCCCAAACGGCCAGGAGGAACTCGGGCCAGGAGGTGCTCCGACGGCCACCGAGTGCCTGCTGGAGGCTCAGCTGAAGGGTCTTCTTCAGCGGGTGCGGAGAGTCCATGATCGCCTCGTTGCGCAGGGCGAGACGGTGCACTTCCACGGTGAACGGCAGGCGGTCGCTCTTGCCGCCGTTGCAGGTGGCGTGGGCGGGAGCGAGGTTCCACAGCGCGTCGAGGTCGGGACCGGCCCAGGCCCTCACACTGTGCAGGCGCTGCATGAGGGCGAAGGGAAAGACGTGATCGACCGCCACCGCCTGGCCCGAGGAGACGACCTCGTCGCAGATGAGGCAGCGGCCGTGCTGGAAACCGATGAGCGCGTCTGCGACCTTGGCGACGGAGCGGCGCCGTTTCTTGTCGGTGAGCTTGAGCGAGTCCCAGTCGACCGCGACACCGTCCTCGATGAGGCTGCGCCCCACGCCTGCGGCGAAGGAGCTCTCGACGATGCTCCACCGAGCGTCGAGTTCCGTACGCAGGCCGGCCGCCTGTTCTGATCGCGCGACGCGTAGTGCGTCGGGGGTGAGGCGCACCACGTGTTGCCGCGGGTTGCCCGCCGGCTCGAAGAAGCGGTGGGGCACCTGAGTGCCGCCCCGCAGGTTGTGGAACTTCTGCATGACCATGGCCGGCATGGACCGAGCCGCGGCCTCAAGCAGTCGTTCGGTCGGCTGCCCGGCATTCAGTGTCTCGGCGCGCTCCTCCTTGGCGATGGTGAGGAAGTCCGAGTCGCGCAGGGCGACGCCCTCGGGGGCCTGGGGCGCGTCGCCGAGATGACGCGCCAGCTCCAGCGCGTACGGGGCCGCGAGTTCGGCGAGCGGGATCTCGCTTTGCCCTCGTCCGGCCGCGTCCAGCAGCGCCGTGCCGAGCGCGAACTTGTACGTCCGGGAGTTCGCGCCCATGAGCACGGCCAGCCGCCACGAGGTACGCGCGGAGGCATCCTGCGCGTAGAAGGAGCTGCTCCCGCTCATCCCTGCTCTTTCCGGAGCGCCACGGAGTTCCAGCGCACCGCCTCACGGCCGAGCCGGTCCGCTCCCTCGTCCACGATCCGAAGCAGCGTCAGCCCCACTTCTGCTCCATGGCCGGCGACCTCCTCCGGCGGGATGTCGAACATGCGCCGGTCCACAGGTGGTTCGCCACGGCGCAGCGTGATCAGCAACGTGCCGCCCGGAACCAGCAGCCCAGCCAGGCGCTGCATCGCGATCGGACGATCCTCTGGTGAGAGATGCATCCACACCGCGGACAACAGGACGACGTCGTATGGTCCCTGGACACTGTGGAGGTCCGGGAGCGCGCCCTCTCGCCAGGTCACCCCAGCGTCGGAGTGAAGCCGTGCAGCCAACCGCCGCAGCTCCGCCACCGGCTCCACCGCATCAACCGAGAAGCCGCGCCCGGCGAGCGCCGCTGCGTCACGCCCGGTCCCCGCACCTACGTCCAGCACACGCGCGGGCGCGTCCGGAAGCAGATCCAGGAGCGCCTCATGCACAGACTCGAACGAAATGCTCTCGTACACCCGCGCGAGCTGCTCTGCCGACTCGGCGTAGTAGGCCTGTATCCCCGCACCTGAAGTTCGCTCCATGCCAGAACCGTAAGACCCAGCACTGACAACACTTGCGCTCAGCCATCGAAGAGCGGCAACGAGCTCCGGAATCTGAGTGCGTGGGAAGTGCAGCCGTGCTTCAGCAGAGGGCCCCTCGGGTTCGAGGGGAACGTTCATCCGCCAGGAACCGACGCTCCAGGGCCTGCGTATGCGGTCGCCGAAGGCCTCAGTGTCAGCGAGCAGTGTGGCCAGCCGCTGGGCGTCGGTCGTCGGCATCTTCACCAGGGCATAGCCGCGGTGGTAGGCGATGAATCCGTCACCGCCGTAGCCAAGTGGGGTGTCGCGCTGGGCGCGGACGCCGGCGGTGGCTTCGCCGACGTCCTGGCAACAGGCCGTGGTCGTGAAGCCGAGACGCCAGAGTTCGCGGATGACGGGGACCATCTCGGTGTCGATGTCCACCCGGTCCCCCGCGGGGGTGGTGAGCGTCTTGATGGGGTGAATGGGCGGGTCGGTTGCCATCAGGGCTCCCCCTCGTCGTCAGGCCCGGCAGTAGGTCGACCAGCGGGCCGCGGCGTCCGCGAGGCCACGCTTCCAGGGCACGTCGGGGGCGTCCGCGGCGATGCCCTCCCACAGGCGCTGCTGGGCGGTGGCGAACACGTCGAGGGCACGGGTCGGTGCCGTGGCCCAGGCCGGGGTCTTGGCGGCCCACTGTTCGGCGGCCTCCGGCGTGTGGCCGGCGGAAATCAGCCAGACGACCCAGCAGGCGGCGTCGATCCAGGCGGCGCCGCGGGTGGGCCAGGCCCAGTCCACGATGCGGGCGGCGTTGTCGGCGATGAGGACGTTGTCCGGGGTCCAGTCGGTGTGCAGCAGGGTGTCGCCACGCAGGAGTTGGGCGTCGTCGGGGGTCTCGACGTAGTCGGCGAAACGCTGCTCGATCTGCTTCAGGTCGATGTCCGGCGGGGCCAGGATGGAGGAGAGCGTGATGATCGCCTCAGCGACGAGGGGCAGGTCGGGGGACGAGGGGCTGTAGTCGGCGGCGCGACCGTCGAGGTGTTCGAAGCCGAGGAGGTTCCACTCGCCGTTGTCGATCTTCCAGAGGAGACGTGGGGCGAGGGGAGCGACGTGGGGGTTGACGGCGGCCTCGCGCTGTTGAGTCCAGGCACGTGGGTGGTCGCAGCGTAGGCCCTTGACGAAGACGCGGCCGGCGCCGGTGTCGAGGGTGGTGGCGATCTCGCTGTTCAAGCCCTTGTCGGCGGTCGTTGCCGCGTAGATGGGGCCGGCGCAGGCGGCGACGGCATCACGGGTGGCGGCGGGGAGGTCATCCCAGTGCAGTCTCATGGTCACCACGGGGGGAGTCTAGGAGCGGGAGCGAGGCGAGTGGTGGGGCCGCCCGCGCGTGGCGGGCGGCCCCGATGCGGAGTCGGTCTAGTACGGGTTGTCGTTACCGCAGCCGAGCATGACCTCGGTGCTGGAGACGGCGTCGAGGTCGTCGACGAACTCGATCTCGTCCTTTTCGACCTTCGCCCTGGGGGCGATCTTCACTGCGACGGGTGCCATGGGTATGTCACCTCCTTCCCGCGGTATCGGTGTGCTGGCAGTAGCGGTTCAGGGGCGCACTCGCTTTGCGGTACAAGGCGGCGAGCGGCATGCACGTGCTGCACGACTTGCTGAGGGTGCAGCCCGCGCAGCCGCCTTGGCGCCCCAGCGCCCGGTCGGCGATCTCGCCGAGCCGAGCCAGTCCCGCGATCCCTTCGGTCACCAGAGAGATCGGGTGGTCGCGGGAGATCTTGCAGACGCTGGCCATCCCGTGGGGGTCCACGTGCAAGGAGGTGTGGCCGGCGTCGCAGCCGGTGAACGGCTTCCGCTTGCGCAGGTACGTTGTCGCCTGGGAGGACAGGGACTCCGCGCCGCCGTAAATCGTCGGTGACATGTGGGAGTACTCGCGTGTTACCGCGCCGAACTGTTCGCCGAGCGCGTGCATCGCCTCGGCCTCGTGCACGTTGTCTTCGGTGACGATGACCGTCAGCTCCAGCGGCAGCCCTGCCTTGTGCGCCACGGTCAGCCCGTGCATGAAGTGGGCCCAGGATCCACGCCGCTGGGTGAGACCGTCGTACGTCTCCTGTGTGGCGCCGTAGACGCTGAGCGTCAGCCGGTACGGGCGCCGGGTCGTGAAGAGGTCGAGGAGCAGCGGGTTGTGGAGGCGGGAGCCGTTGGTGAGGACCTCGATCATCATTCCGAGCTCGTACGCCAGGGAGTAGACCGCGGCGAAGTGCCGGTCGATGGTCGGCTCACCACCGGTGAGCTGGAGCCAGATCACCCCCGCGTCCCGGAGGGTGTACAGCAGTTTCTCTTGCTGGTCCCATTCGAGCCCGGCGAATTCCTTCAGGCCCAGATAGCAGTGCTTACAGGCGTAGTTGCAGCCGAGGTTGAGCTCGTACGATGCGCGGCCGTGGCCGTACGGGGACGGATGCCGTACCAGCAGCGCGGCCTCGGCTCGGGTGTTCGTCAGGTCCAGGGACCACTGCCGCAGCACGGGGCCGCACAGCCACGTGGGGACTTCGCCGCCGGTCGTGACGAGCTGCCGGAGTTCGAGGTACCGGTGCGCGGGGATCTTCATCCCCTTGGCGCTCCCGGGGCGTAGGACGTAGTGATCGTCCAGAAACGGGGCGACGATCAGGTCGTGCATGGGCTTACTCCTTGGGTTATTGAGGGACCAGAGGGCGGGCATCACGTGCTTCGGCAGCGGGCGACGGGCGTACGGGGGCGCGGAAAGGACCCGCTCCGGCATCGGCGGCGGGGGCCGGTTTCAGGCTGGCGCCGATCCGACGGAGGATCGTGCGCCAAGTCCGACAGAGCCCGGGCCCTGACCAGATGACGAGGCAGTCGATGAGGTCGCGCATCAGGTCGTGAGCTCTTGTCCAGCTATGGCATCTCCCGCCACGCGGTCGGCGTGCACGCGGCCGACCATGAGATCGCCGGTGTGCAGGCAGTGGTCGAGATAGCGGTCGG
This sequence comes from Streptomyces sp. KR55, assembly GCF_052245645.1. Classification (NCBI taxonomy): domain Bacteria; kingdom Bacillati; phylum Actinomycetota; class Actinomycetes; order Kitasatosporales; family Streptomycetaceae; genus Streptomyces; species Streptomyces sp. KR55. The sequence continues at coordinate 9,728 of NZ_JBQQCE010000066.1, forward strand.
CTTCCTCCGCGGCGGCGTGCACATCGAGCGGGGCCAGGCCGATGACGAGCGCGGCTTCAGGGCGCGTGAGGAGCAGCCGTCTCCAGTGTTCGTGCGTGGGGAGCGAGAGCCACTTGTTGATGCGTACGAGCCGAAGATGTACGGCACCGTCCCGGGCTGTCAGGCATGTGCCCAGGTCGGCGAGGGGTTGATCGGGAGTGCGGAGTCCGGCGGCGAAGGCCAGAGCTCTCATTCGCCGGTGGATGTCCGCAGGGGCAGCGTCGTGCGAGGGCATAGGCGGATGAGCCAGGAGGACAAAGCCGATCTCCTGGCCGCGTGGGTCGGCACCGATCCACGTACGGATGGTCAGAGGGGCCTTGACGTCGGACCTCGGTGCCTCAGGTACCCAGAGGCTGCTCGGACTGGCGGGCGTCAGCACGCGATCACCTTCATCGCATCCGCTGTATCGATCTTGAAATCGGCCCATACGACCTTGTGGTCCGCGAGTTTGTCGACGCCCCAGCTATCCGCGCACGCGGCTACCAGCAACAGCCCGCGGCCGGTGTCGCACTCGTCGTCCGGGAAGCGCTGCTCAGGCAGGGCAGAGCTGCTGTCGAGCACCTCGACGCGTACGAGATGATCCGCGGCTCTGAGCCGTACGAGGATGCCGCCGCTGCCGGAAGTGCTGTGAAGCAGGGCGTTGGTGGCCAACTCCGATACGCAGAGCCGGACGTCGTCGACGCGGTCGGTGATGCCCCAGTCGTCAAGGGTTTGCTCGGCGAACTTCCGTGCCTCGCCCACAGACGAGATGTCATGGCTGAACGCCCTTTGCCGTGGCGGCGGTTGTTGCCAGGGGCTGAGTGGGGATGGTGCCATGACGTTCTCCGTCTCGGATGCGGTGGCGCGTGGGGTGCCTAACCCGTTCGGTGGAGCTCCACGGAACCGCTCCCAGCGGCCGCGAACCAGAGCAGAATTGGCGCATGGATGAGGCATTCATGACGCATCGCCGGGCATGACCAGGGGAGTTTCGCCCTCGGGAATCGCGAAGAACTACGCGGGGAGATCGCTCCATGGCTCTGAAACGGCACGGCTTGGTGCGCCGCCGCCGGGCGGTGGGTCTCACGCAGGAGGGCCTCGCCGAGGCGCTGCGGGTCGAGCGGTCGACCGTCGCGCGCTGGGAGTCGGGGAAAGTGGCGCCCCAGCCGTGGATTCGGCCGCGGCTGGCGAAGGTTCTTCAGGTCGGCACCGACGAGTTGAGCGAACTCCTTGCGGTCTCGTCCTTCGACGAACAGCCCATTGCGGAGCGCACGGAGTACGCCATGCGCCATCCGTCCCGTGTGGATCTCTCGACCGTTGCTGAACTCCGGGACGGCATGACCGCCCTGGGCGAGCGCTACGACCGCGTACCCTCCGCGACACTGTTGGCCCGTGCCGGCGAGCACGCGAGCAAGGTTGCCTTCCTCGCCGGAGAGGCCCCGCCCGGGCGTGTTCAGCGCGAGATGCGGATCCTCCAGGCGGATGCGGCGACCTTCATGGGGCAGCTCGTCTGGGATGCCTCGCAGCGGAAGGATCACGCGACGGCCCGCTTGTACTACGCGCAAAGCGTGGACGTGGCTCGCCACCTGGGCGACCCGAACGCGGAAGGGCACGCCCTCTTACGGACCTGCTACGTGGCCCTGTACGGCGCCAGTGCCTACCGGGAGGGTCTGGACTTGGCGCTCCAGGCAGCCCGTACGGCCCGACGCACAAGCCACGTCCTCACGGGACTCGCCCTGCTGCACGCCGCGGAGGCGTATGCCTATCTGGGTGAGGCGAGCGAGTGCGAACGTACGCTGGCGGGCGCCGAGAGGCACTTGGGCCAGGCACACGGTGCGGACGTGTCCCACGATCTGTTCTCACCAACGCACTTCGGCCGCTTGGCCGGATCGTGCTACCTCTCGCTCGGCGACTACCGCAAAGCCGAGCAGCTACTCGCCCAGACCGCGGCCGAGCTGCACGACAGGCGCAAGTCCCGGGCGATCGTCCTCGGTAACCTCACGCTGGCTCGACTTCGGGAGGGGGATCTGGACGCTGCACTCGCCGCGTTCAACGACGCTGTAAGCGAGCTGCACGGCACGCGCGGAGGTGGTGGGATGAACATCGTCTTCCGAGCCGCCCGAGAGATGCGCCCATGGCGCAACGAGCCTGTGGTGCAGGACGCCCAGGACCGGCTGATGGCGTTGATGGAAGCGACGTGACGATCACGGCATGAAGGAGCCCGACGTGCGCACACATGTGGACCAGGACAAGCAACGAGTACGCGAGCGCGTCTGGGATCTGCTCGACACGGAGGGCGCCGTCCTGGATGCGACGGCGCACGGCCGGATCCCGAACTTCAAGGGATCCGAGGACGCCGCAAATCGACTGGCCGAACTGGCGGCCTGGCGCGACGCGCGCGTCATCAAGGCCGTGCCGGACAAGGCGCAGCTGCCGGTGCGGGCTCGCGCGCTCACCGAGGGAAAGACCGTGTTCATGGCGGTGCCGAAGCTCGCCGACCCGCGCCCCTTCTACCTCCTCGATCCCGCGGCGCTCCCTGTTCCTCCGCAGGAGGCGGCCTCCAGCAAGGTCGCGGCGACCGTGGCTCCGCGGGTTGACGTGGCCGATCTCCAGCCGGTCGACGTGGTGGTCGTCGGCAGCGTCGCCGTGAACCGGGACGGTGTCCGTATCGGCAAGGGAGCCGGGTATTCGGACCTTGAGTTCGCGTTCCTGATGGAGGCCGGACTGATCAGCGACCGGACAGTGGTCGTGTCCACGGTCCACTCACTGCAGGTCTTGGACGAGGAGCTCCCAGCAACTGATCACGACTTCGGCGTAGACCTGATCGTCACGCCTGACGAAGTGATCTCGTGCCCGTCGCCCCACCGCCCGGCCGGACTGGTGTGGGAACACCTGGACGCTGCGAAGATCGCTTCCATTCCGGTGCTCGCGGCCCGGGCTCCCGCCGACGGGCACTGAAACTCCTGGAGCATGCAGAGGAGCAGCAGCGCGCCCCGCCCGGCGCCCGGCGGTCGGTAGCGTCGACGTCCATGAACAGTGTTGAACTGTCGGACGCCGTCGAGGACTTCGGTCACCTGGTTGCCCACGTTGAGGAGACCGGCGAGCGCGTGACCTTCACCGAGGACGGCCGGCCGGTGAGCGTGCTGCTCCCGGCGGCCGAGTTGGCCGCGCTGGAGCACTGGGCGCAGCGGGCATACGGCGCCCTGGTACCCCTGCCGGACCCTGCCGAGGAGCGGCCGCCCGGACCGGCGCAGCACGGCCCGTACACGCGGTACGTGCACGCGGACGGCGAGCGTATGACGTTCACCCGGGGCCGGGTGGTGGTGGCCGAGTTGCGCCGTGCCGGGTGGCTCGAGTGGCTGAAGGGCTGGGCGCGCACCGGGCGGCAGAGCTATATGGACCCGAAGCAGTCGGAGGCGTTCGCCGAGTTCCTCGCCCGTCAGCCCCCGGTCGGCGAGCAGTAAAGGGCTGGTTCCAGCGGGGTAGCCTGCCGCGTCCTCGCTGCCCGCGGGCCTGCACTCGCGCACCCCGACTTGATAGGCAAGTGTGCACTTGCCTATGGTGTGGTCGTGGCCGAAGAACTTTTCAAAGCCCTGGCCGACCCCACCCGCCGCACCATCCTCGACGAGCTCACGGAGAAGTCCGGACAGACACTGTTCGAGATCTGCTCGCGACTGAGCATGAAGCATCAGCTCGGTATCTCGCGCCAGGCCGTCTCCCAGCACCTCGCCGTGCTGGAGGCCGCCGGGCTCGTCGAGACCAGGCGGGAGGGCCGCTACAAGTTCCACGACCTGAACACCGCCCCGCTGCGGCAGATCGCCGAGCGATGGCACGTGCCCGGCACATCCGGACCGGAGGAGAGCACCCCATGAAGATCCATCTGACCAGCGTCTTCGTCGACGACCAGGCCAAGGCCCTGCGCTTCTACACCGAGATCCTCGGCTTCGTGAAGAAGCACGACGTCCCGGTGGGCGAGAAGGACCGGTGGCTGACCGTCGTCTCGCCCGAGGAGCCCGGCGGCACCGAACTCCTCCTGGAGCCCGTCGGTCACCCGGTTGCCAGGACCTACCGCGACACGCTCGTCAAGGACGGCATCCCGCTCGCCCAGTTCGCCGTCGACGACGTGAAGGCGGAGTACGAGCGCCTGCGCGGCCTCGGCGTCCGTTTCATCCAGGAGCCCGTGGAGATGGGCCCCGTCACCACTGCCGTCTTCGACGACACCTGCGGCAACCTGATCCAGATCGCGACACAGCCGCAGTAGGCGGCCCGGTGAACGGCTGTGCCGTCCGTCAGCTCCCTGCCGGTAGGGGTACCTCCCCCTGCACCGCCTGGACGTCCAGCTCCACCTTCAGCGTCGTACCGATCGCGGCGATGCCCGCCTGGACGACCTGGTTGTAGTTCATGGCGAAGTCCTCCCGCCGCAGCTCCGTCGTCGCCCGGAAGGCGGCGCGGGTGCCGCCCCAGGGGTCGGGGCCGGTGCCGAGGTAGGCGAGGTCCAGGTCGACCGGGCGTACGACACCGTGCATGCCCAGTTCGCCGTGCACGGTCCAGCGGTCGGGGCCGTTCGCCGTCAGCCCGGTCGACCGGTAGGTGATCTCGGGGTAGTTCTCGACGTCCAGGAAGTCCGGCGACTTCAGGTGTCCGTCCCGCATCGCGTTCCCCGTGTCGATGGAGGCGGCCCGGATGACCGCCTCCACCCGGGACTTGGCGATGTCGTCCGGGGCGATCTCGATCGCGCCGGTGAAGTCGGTGAACCGGCCGTGCACGCTGGAGATCCCCAGATGCTGGGCGACGGCACCCACGCTGGAGTGCGCCGGATCGATCGTCCACGGCCCCGGCGGGGGCAGCTCGGCCCCGCCCTGCCGGGCCAGCGTCACCGTGCCGACCTCGGCCCGGCCGCTCGCCGTGACGATCGCGCTCGCGGCGGCGGGCGCGTAGCCGACGGCCGTGACGATGACGGTGTACGCCCCCGGCTCCAGCGGGGACGCATCCCGTACGGCTCCCTCCGCGTCCGCCTCCGCCCGCAGCACCTGCGTTCCGGTCATGTCGGTCACCGTGACGACCGCGTGCGACACGGCCCATCCGTCCCGGGTACGGATCCTCGCGGTCAGTCCCATCTCACGTACTCCTCAGAAGCTCAAAGAAACCGGCCCGTGGCGGGGCGCACCTCCGCTCAGAGCGCGCCGCCCGCCACGGGCCGGGGTTCTGCTACTCGCCGGGGTGGGCGAGTTCGATGTCGTGGCCGTCGACGCCGGTGCCGGTGACCGTCAGTGCCGTCGCCGCCGGCGGGTAGCCGGTCGCGATGACCGTGTAGTCGCCGCTGTCGAGATCGGTGAAGGCGTACACCCCGTCCGTCCCGGTGGTGGCGGTGCCGACGACGTTGCCCGCGGCGTCGACCAGCGTCACCCGGGCGTCGGCCAGCGGCCCGTGCGGCGCCCGTACGACGCCCTGCACCTGGGCGCCCGCGTCCAGGTCGACCTCGATGCGGGTGACGCCGGTGCCGCCCACCTCGACGGGCAGTGCACGCGGCCGGTAGCCGGCGGCGTTCACCGCGACGGTCACCGTCCCCGGCACCAGCTCGGCGAAGCCGAACTCGCCGTGTTCACCGGTGGTCTGGCTGGCCAGCAGGTCGCCGCGCACATCGGTCACGATGACCATCGCGTCCTTCACGGGCAGCGCGTTCCCGGCGGCCCGCACGACACCGGTCAGCCCGCTGGTGCCGCTGAGCAGGATGTCGTACGTGAGCGGCTCACCGTTCACGACGATCGTCGACGCCTGCGGCTGGAACCCGTCGGCGGAGGCGATCAGGACGTACGAGCCCGTGCCCGGCGCGTCCACCGCGTAGGAGCCGTCGGCCTGCGCGACCGACCGGCCCAGCTGACGGCCCGAGAGGGAGATCAGCGTGACCGCGGCCTGCGGGACGGGCGCGCTCTCGGCGCCGCGGACCTGGCCGCGGACCGGGATGCCGTCGCCGGCGGGACCCGGCTCGGCTGCCGTGGTGGCGACCGCCGCGAGCCGCTGCGTCCCCTCGGGACCGGCCAGAGGCGTCGCGGCGACGAGGGCCGGGACCCGCTCCTGCTCGCCGGCCGGCGCGGGCACGTCGGCGGGTGTCTCCGCCTGGGTGGACTGCTGGGCGGACTGCGCCAGCGCGCCGTGGGTCTTCAGCGGAACCTCCTTGATGAACAGGGAGAACAGCAGAGCGAGCAGGGCGATCGGCGCGGCGTAGAGGAACACGTCCGCGATGCCATGGCCGTAGGCGCTCTCCATGAGGGTGCGGATCGGGCCGGGCAGGGCGTCCATGTCGGGGATGCTGCCGGAGGAGCCGGACTCGGAGAGCGCGGACGCGTACTTCGGCTCGAGGGCGGACGCCCCGTCCTCGACGTAGTGCGTGATGCGGGTGCTCAGCACCGCACCGAGCGCGGAGACGCCCACGGCACCGCCGAGGGACCGGAAGAAGTTCACCACCGAGCTGGCGGCGCCCAGGTCGGTCGGGTCCACCTGGTTCTGGGTGGCGAGCACCAGGTTCTGCATCATCATGCCGACGCCGAGGCCCAGCAGCGCCATGTAGCAGGCCACGTGCCAGTACGCGGTGTCGTAGCGGATCGTGCCGAGCAGGCCGAGACCGCCGGTCACCAGCACACCGCCGGCCAGCAGCCAGGCCTTCCAGCGTCCGGTCCGGGTGATGACCTGGCCGGAGATGGTGGAGGAGAGGAACAGACCGCCGATCATCGGGATGGTCATGACGCCGGACATGGTCGGCGACTTGTCCCGGGCCAGCTGGAAGTACTGGCTGAAGTAGATCGTGCCGGCGAACATCGCGATGCCGACGAACAGCGAGGCGAGCGAGGCCAGCGTGATGGTGCGGTTGCGGAACAGCCGCAGCGGGATGATCGGCTCGGACGCCTTCGTCTCGACCAACAGGAAGATCGCCAGCAGCGCGAGCGTGCCGCCGAGCATGGCGTACGTCTCGGTGGACACCCAGTCGTACTTGTCACCGGCGAAGGTCACCCAGATCAGCAGCAGGCAGACCGCGGCCGTGATGAAGAAGGCGCCCGCCCAGTCGACCTTGACCCGCCGCTTGACGACCGGCAGGTGCAGGGTGCGCTGGAGCACGATCAGGGCTATGACGGCGAAGGGCACGCCGACGTAGAAGCACCAGCGCCAGCCCAGCCAGTCGGTGTCGGTGATGACACCGCCGATCAGCGGGCCGCCGACCATCGCGGTCGCGAACGTGGCGCCGAGGTAGCCGTTGTACCGGCCGCGCTCACGCGGCGAGATCATCGCCGCCAGGATGATCTGGGCCAGCGAGGACAGACCGCCCATGCCGATGCCCTGGACGGCGCGGAACGTGATCAGCGTCGCCGGGTTCTGGGACAGACCGGCGGCCGCCGAGCCCACCACGAAGATCACCAGGGCCAGCTGGATCAGCAGCTTCTTGGAGAAGAGGTCGGCGAGCTTGCCCCACAGCGGGGTGGACGCGGTCATCGCCAGCAGCGACGCGGTCACCACCCAGGTGTAGGCGCTCTGGCCGCCGCCGAGGTCGCTGATGATGTCGGGCAGCGCGTTGGAGACGATCGTCGACGACAGGATCGCGACGAACATGCCGAGCAGCAGGCCGGTCAGCGCCTCCATGATCTGCCGATGCGACATCGGAGCGCCGTCGGCGGAGCCGTGCGAGCCTCCCCCGTGCTTGGCGTGGGCCCGCACACCGGCTGGTGTGGTCGTTGCCATGGGCTTCCTTATCTCTTACGTCTCTTACGTCTCGTGCGTGCTTGCGGATGTACGGGGCGTCGGGTCGACGGGAGGGGCGGAGCGGGCGGTGGACCGGCAGTCGCCGAAGCTGGTCCGGAGCCGGGTCATGAGCCGGATGAGTTCGCCGACCTCGTCGTCGGTCCAGTCGCTCAGCCGGTCGGCCAGCAGGTCGGTGCTCCGCCGGGACAGCTCGTCGAGCTTGGCGCGGCCGGTCGGGGTCAGGCGCAGGATGCGCGAGCGCTTGTCCGCCGGGTCGGGGGAGCGTTCGATCCAGCCCCGCTCCGCGACATGGGTGACATGACGGCTGGTGACCGACATGTCGACGGCCAGCAGCTCGGCGAGCCTGCCGATGCGCATGTCGCCGTGGCGGTCGAGCAGCGTCAGCACGGCGGCCGAGCCGCCCGGGCAGTCGGTCGGCAGAATCCGGGCCATCTCCCGCTTCACGGCCCCGACGCCAGTGAGCTGGCGGGCCAGCTCCTGGTACTGCGCCTGTTCGGCCATGGCATCTCCCGTATTTGTTGCTTAGAGCAACCATAGGACTGGTTGGTTGCCACAGGCAAACTAAATCGGGTGTACGGGACATAAAAACTTGGCAAAGGCAAGTATTGGCGGGTGTAAAGACGATCAGGCGGGGCTTGCTCCTGCCGCCGCGAACCCCGCACTTGGGCAGCTCCGACGTTTTCGCTAGGGTCTCGGGCCATGGCCAACACCCAGAACCCCCAGGGCAACCACGACCCCGCCGGCAGCACCCAGATGTTCCGCGCGTTCGTCGACGAGGGCCCTCAGACCCGGCAGCAGGCGGCCGCCCCGGCGGGTCCCCGCCTCGGCCTGATCATCGGCATCGTGGCCGCCGTCGTGATCGTCGCCGCGGTCGCCTGGCTCGCGCTGAAGTAGTTCACTCCCATCGCACGTCGACGTCCCGCGTCTCGATGTGCATGCCGAGCGGCACCCGCCACGCGTCCACGCACACCGTCCAGGTCTCTTCCATCCGTGCGCCGGCTCCGATCGGCGCCGGAAGTTTCCCGCTCGACTCGACCGTCCCCCAGTCGATGCCGAGCGCGCCGATGATGTGCGTCCCGAAGGTCACCGTGCCCGAACGCACCGCGGTTCCACCGGTGTTGTGCAGAGCGAGGGTCACTTTCTCGCACCAGCGCTTGTCGGTGGCCTTCCGCACGGGCTCGCCCACACTCAGCGCGGCCGGCCCCTGGGGTGCCGTACGAGTGGGGGAGGGCGTCGGAGCCGGTGAACCCGCCTCCGTAGGACTGGAATGCGCGTCGGCGCCCGAGGGTGCGTCGGCGGCCGGCCTGCTGTGATCGCCGCTCGTGGGGGCGAGGCCGCTGTCCGCGTTCGGCGCGCTGTCCGGCGACGGCTGCCCTGAACTTCCCCTGCTGGCAGAAGGGTTGGCCGAGGGACTGTCCTCGCCCTCGCCCGCCGCCTCCGCTCCGTCGAGGGGCACCAGCCGCACGCCACCCGTCGGCTCCGCCGCCGTACGCCCGGACGGGCCTCCGCCCGCGCCGACCGCGACGTATCCGCCGTCCGCGCCGCCGCCTCCATACCCGGCGAGTACCGCACCGATGCAGACGACGGCCGCCGACGCACCGATCACGGCGCCCCGGCGGCCACGGGTCCAGGTCGCTGGAAGCATCGCGCCATAGTGGCTGACACTCCGTCAAATAGGAAGTCTTCAGTCGGAGATGAGCCCCTCACGCAGCTGGGCCAGGGTCCGGGTGAGGAGCCGGGAGACATGCATCTGGGAGATGCCGACCTCCTCGCCGATCTGCGACTGGGTCATGTTGGCGAAGAAGCGCAGCATGATGATCCGCCGCTCACGGGGCGGGAGCTTGGCCAGCAGCGGCTTCAGGGATTCGCGGTACTCCACGCCCTCCAGCGCCGTGTCCTCGTAGCCGAGCCGGTCCGCCAGCGAGCCCTCGCCGCCGTCGTCCTCCGGGGCCGGAGAGTCCAGGGACGAGGCGGTGTAGGCGTTGCCCACCGCGAGGCCGTCGACGACGTCCTCCTCGTAGACGCCGAGGACGGTGGCGAGTTCGGTCACGGTCGGGGAGCGGTCCAGCTTCTGGGACAGCTCGTCGCTGGCCTTCGTCAGGGCAAGGCGCAGCTCCTGGAGCCGGCGCGGCACACGCACCGACCACGACGTGTCCCGGAAGAACCGCTTGATCTCGCCGACGACCGTGGGCATCGCGAACGTCGGGAACTCCACGCCCCGTTCGCAGTCGAACCGGTCGATGGCCTTGATCAGGCCGATCGTGCCGACCTGGACGATGTCCTCCATCGGCTCGTTGCGGGAGCGGAAGCGGGCAGCCGCGTAGCGCACGAGGGGGAGATTGAGCTCGATCAGGGTGTCCCGGACGTACGCGCGCTCCGGGCTGTCCTCGTCGAGCGCGGCGAGCCGCAGGAACAGGGAGCGGGAGAGGGTGCGGGTGTCGATGGACTCCGAGGCCGGCGGGGCCGGGGTGGGCGTGGCCTCGAGGGCCGGGGCCGGCGTGGCCTCGAGGGCCGATACGTCGTTGAGGGCGCCGATGGCGTCGAGCGCGTCGAGAGCCTCCGGCGCTGCCTCGCTCTTTGTGAGCGTCAGCACCTTCGAGCTGCCCTGGTCTGCGGACATGCCACCCCCTTTGGGTCGCGGGACGGTCGCGGCGAACGCTCCCGATGAGGAACGTCAGCCTTCACCTGAATACCGGCGCCGGGGCACCGGCAAACGCTCTTCCCGCAGAATGTCACATGTCGGCAACACGCTGTAGAGACATGTCGACACATGAGATGCGAATCCGCCCTGGAAGAAGGGGGTCTGACGGTTCTTCGGCACAAATTCGACGGCATCGGCCCTGGTGAGCGATTCGCCCGTGCTGGTGATGCCTCGATCCCCCTTTCGGTTGTGCGCCGGTTCGATTCACGGCGGCAGGGTGATCCGCCTGAGCGGGCTCGGCGCACTCAGGTGCGGTTCGGCAGCGCCCCAAAGGGGCGCGGGGCTGTATCGATATGCGGCTCCTCCCCCACTCTCGGCTGCGCTCGAGCGGGGGGACCCCCACCGTGGGCGCGACCAGCCACAACGCACCCGCAGATGCAGTACCGCACCCCCAGCGGAGCGCCTACGCCTCGATCCGGTTCGCCGAACGCAGCCGCTGAAAACTCCGCGCAAGCAGCCGCGACACATGCATCTGCGAGACCCCGAGTTCCGCACTGATCTGCGACTGGGTGAGGTTGCTGTAGTAGCGCAGCAGCAGAATCCGCTGCTCGCGTTCCGGGAGCTGGACGAGCAGATGCCGGACCAGGTCGCGGTGCTCGACCCCGTCGAGGGCGGGGTCCTCGTAGCCGAGCCGGTCGAGCAGGCCGGGCAGGCCGTCGCCCTCCTGGGCCGCCTCCAGCGAGGTCGCGTGGTACGACCGTCCGGCCTCGATGCAGGACAGCACCTCGTCCTCGGTGATGCGCAGCCGCTCGGCGATCTCGGCGGTCGTCGGGGTGCGCCCGAAGGCGGTGGTCAGGTCCTCGGTCGCGCTGTTGACCTGCACCCACAGCTCGTGCAGCCGGCGCGGTACGTGGACCGTGCGGACGTTGTCGCGGAAGTACCGCTTGATCTCCCCGACGACGGTCGGCATCGCGAAGGTCGGGAACTGCACGCCTCGGTCCGGGTCGAAACGGTCGATGGCGTTGATGAGCCCGATGGTGCCGACCTGGACGACGTCCTCCATGGGTTCGTTGCGGGACCGGAAACGGGCGGCCGCGTAGCGTACGAGCGGAAGGTTGGCCTCGATCAGCGCCCCCCGCACCCGGGTGTGTTCCGGCGTGCCCGGCTCCAGCTTCTTGAGCTCGGCGAACAGAACCTGGGTGAGTGCCCGTGTGTCGGCGCCCCGGCTGCGCTGCGGCGCGGCCTCCTCCTCGGGGGGTGCTTGAGGCGCAGTACTGGCCGACACGGTCAACTCCACCTCATGGTCCATCAACACATCCGTCAAAAGCGGTCATAGCATCACAAGACATGTGCACCGTGTGCAAGCACCGCATAACGCCGTGTTGATGGCAAGTTGGGGCATAAGACGCATGAGAGCCCCCCGCCGTTCCGGCGGAGGGCTCGGAAGTCCGTGGGCCTCAGATCTCGTAGTCGGCGATCACCCAAGTGGCGAACTCCCGCCACAGGGCGACGCCCGCCTGGTGCGCCGGATGCTCCACATAGCGCTTGAGGGCGTCCTGGTCGTCGACGGCCGAGTTGATCGCGAAGTCGTACGCGATGGGCCGGTCGCTGACGTTCCAGCCGAGCTCCCAGAAGCGCAGCTCCTCGATCTGGTCGCCGAGGGCCCGGAAGGCCTCGACGCCCTGCACGACGCGCGGGTCGTCACGCTCGACGCCCTCGTTGAGCTTGAAGAGGACCAGGTGGCGGATCATGACTCTCCTCCGTTGGCGACCCAGGTCATGAAGTCACCGATGGCCTTGGCGGCGTCCGATATGCCCTCGAACCCTATCTGGACGTAGTCGGCGGCCTTGGACGGGTCCGTGATGATCACGTAGAGCGCGAAGACCACAAGCACATAGACGGCGATCTTCTTCGAATTCACCGCCACTGCGGCCTCCCCTGTGCCTGCTGCGCCTGATGGGACCCCTGTTGCCGGCGGTGAGTGTAACTTCACGTCGTATTTGACGACCAACGCCTCGCCGGGCGGGATCCGTTGTCCTGGCATGTCCCGGCATGCACGAAGGGCCCCGTCTGACGACGGGACCCTTTCTCGAGCGGTAGCGGAGGGATTTGAACCCTCGGTGACTTGCGCCACACTCGCTTTCGAGGCGAGCTCCTTCGGCCGCTCGGACACGCTACCGAGGGAGACCTTACAGCAAGGTGGGGCATGGTCCGAAATCGGTATTCGGGCCTGCCACGGCGGTCGGTCAGCGGTCGCGGAAGAAGTCGGTGAGCAGCCGGGCGCACTCCTCGGCGAGCACGCCCTCGATCACCTCGGGGCGGTGGTTGAGCCGCCGGTCGCGTATGACGTCCCAGAGGGAGCCGGCCGCGCCCGCCTTGTCGTCGCGGGCGCCGTAGACGACGCGGTCCACGCGGGACTGGACGATCGCGCCCGCGCACATCGTGCAGGGTTCGAGGGTGACGACGAGGGTGCAGCCGGTCAGCCGCCATTCGCCCGCCCGTCTCCCACCACCACCCTTGCCGGAGGCGCTTCGCGCCGCTGATTCTCTCAGCTTCGCCGCCGCACGGCGGATGGCGAGGACCTCGGCGTGCGCGGTCGGGTCGCCGGTGGCCTCGCGTTCGTTGTGCCCGGTGGCCAGCACGGTCGTACCGTCGCCGGACAGCACGACCGCGCCGACGGGGACGTCGCCGCCGCGGACGGCCCGTTCGGCCTCGTCCAGAGCGTGCCGCATCGCGGCCCGCCAGCGGTCGCGTACCGGGTCGGGGAACCGTGCGGTGTCGGGCGGGGTCAGCGGACGGTCTCCAGGACCTCCGAGGCGCCCAGGGACTCGGCGATCGAGGTCAGGGCGTCCTCCGAGAGCGACAGCAGCTCCTTCTCGCTGACGCCCAGGTCGTCGAGGACAGCGGTGTCACCGACCGGGCCGTGCGGCACGGCCTCGGCGGAGCCGCCGTCGCCGACGTCCGCGTCGGCGTCGTCGTCGGGTTCACCGTCCTCAGTGCCGTCGAGGTCGAGGGAGTCCAGGTCGGCGCTGTCGTCGCCGGGCTCCCTGCCGAGCAGCTCGTCGGTGAGCAGGATCTCGCCGTAGCTGCTGCGGGCGGCTGCGGCGGCGTCCGAGACGTAGATCCGAGGGTCGTCCTCGCCATCGATGCGGACGACGCCGAACCAGGCGTCCTCCTGCTCGATCAGGACGAGCACCGTGTCGTCGTCGGGAGAGGCTTCCCGGGCCAGGTCGGCCAGATCCGACAGGGTCTCCACATCGTCGAGCTCTGTGTCGCTCGCTTCCCACCCGTCTTCGGTGCGCGCGAGCAGTGCGGCGAAGTACACCGTGACTCTCCCACTGGTCAGAGGCGTGCCGGTTGGGGGTCCCCCCGGCGGAGGCTGCGGGCGGGGAGAGCTCGGGCTCCGAGTCCCACCCACTCGGAATCGTGGCAGAAACAAGGCGCTCAGGGGACGTCTTCGGCTCCCTGTGTCCGGCAGTTTTGATCGCATGTCCGTGAACGACTCACCAGCACACTCGTTGCCGCCACCTGCGGATCGTACGCGGCTTTCGAGGTCGGCCCCGCATGTCCACTCCCACAACGACCGTGCGGGGCGCGGATCTTCCCGCCGCCGGCCCGGGCAGTGGATCTACCAGCGGAACGTTCGCATGCGCATCGCGTGGCGCAGCCGGGCCGTCTTGGCGCGCCGGGGCTGGACGCGGTCACGAAGTTCTCGCGCTTCGGCGAGTTCGCGCAGGAACCGTGCCCGGCGCCGTCTCCGCTCGGCGTCGGTCTCCTGCGGCGTCGCGGCCGTGCGCCGTCCGGCGGAATCCCGGTCCCCCGGAGTGTCGCCCTCGGGCAGGTCAGGCAGGTCAGGCATAGGCACACCACCCCTATCCGTCCCTCCCACCTTCCCCCGGACGGGGGGTTTGACGCCAGGGCGTGGCGGCCACGAAGCGCGGCTACTGTTGGGGGCATGCGTCTCCACGTCGTCGACCACCCACTGGTCGCCCACAAGCTCACCACGCTGCGCGACCAGCGCACCGACTCCGCGACCTTCCGCCGTCTCGCCGACGAGCTGGTCACCCTGCTCGCCTACGAGGCCACGCGCGACGTGCGCACCGAGCAGGTCGACATCACGACGCCGGTCGCCTCCACCACCGGCGTGAAGCTCTCCCACCCGCGCCCGCTGGTGGTGCCGATCCTGCGGGCCGGCCTCGGCATGCTGGACGGCATGGTCCGGCTGCTGCCGACCGCCGAGGTGGGCTTCCTGGGCATGATCCGCAACGAGGAGACGCTGCAGGCGTCCACGTATGCCACCCGCATGCCGGAGGACCTCTCCGGGCGGCAGGTGTACGTCCTGGACCCGATGCTCGCCACCGGCGGCACGCTGGTCGCGGCGATCCAGGAGCTGATCAAGCGCGGCGCCGACGATGTGACCGCGGTGGTGCTGCTGGCCGCCCCGGAGGGCGTCGAGCTCATGGAGCGCGAACTGGCGGGCACCCCGGTGACGGTGGTGACGGCATCGGTCGACGAGCGCCTCAACGAGAACGGCTACATCGTGCCGGGCCTGGGCGACGCCGGGGACCGGATGTACGGGGCGGCCGAGTAGGCGCCGACGGGGACGCCCTGGGGGCGCGGGGCTGTATCAACATGCGACTCCGCCGCGATGGGGGTCCCCCCGCTCATGGGGGTCCCCCCCGCGCGAGCGAAGCCGAGCGTGGGGGAGAAGCCGAGAGTGGGGGAGAAGCCGAGAGTGGGGGAGCGACCAGCCACAATGGACCCGCAGCCGCCGCACAACCGCACCCCTACGGTGCTACTGCTACCGCTTCTCAGCAGCTCTTCTTCGACGCGGTGGGCGTCGGCTCCGGCTTGGCCAGCGCGGCCAGCGCCGCGGTGGCGTCCGCCTGCTTCGTCAGCCCCTTGAAGCCGTTGCCGAGGATCAGGTCGACGGCCGGGCCCTTGCGTCCGGCGTCGGTGCGGCGTTCGGCGGTGGTGAGCTGGGTGGCGAGGACGGGCAGCGAGGTGTTCAGGGACGCGGTGGGGCCGAGGAGTATGCCGGTGCCGCCGACCTTCTTGTCGAACTCCTTCGGCGCGTTGCCCACGTCGCCGATCCTGAAGCCACGTTTCTTCAGTTCGTCGGCGGTCTGCTTGGCGAGGCCGCTGCGGGTCGTGGCGTTGAGCACGTTGACGGTGATCGCGCGGGGCTCGGGCAGGTCCCTGGCCGCGCTGGGCGAGGGGCTCGCCTCGGTCGCGCAGTCCGCCTTGGGGCCGGCGGCCGAGGCCTTGTCGCCGCCGGTGAAGACGTCGACGAGCTGGAGGGTTCCCCAGCCGAGGACGCCGAGCACGGCGACGGAGGCGGTGACGAGGAGTACGAGCCTGCCGCGCCGCCGGGGCGGGCGCATCCGCGGGTACTTGTCCCCCGTGATGCGGTACTGGCCGCCCATTCCGGGGGGAGTCAGCATGCTCATGGGCGCAGCGTAGTGCGCCCGGGCGGCAATGCCTACTAGATGATCATTCGACGCCGCTCAGGAGAACCCGAAAGGGCCAAGCCGTTGCCGGCGGGTGCCTTGGGCGGGCCTCAGTCCAGCTCGAGCACGCGTGCGTGCAGCACCTGGCGTTGCTGGAGGGCCGCCCGCACCGCGCGGTGGAGGCCGTCCTCCAGATACAGGTCTCCCTGCCACTTCACGACGTGCGCGAAGAGGTCGCCGTAGAACGTCGAGTCCTCGGCCAGCAGGGTCTCGAGGTCGAGCTGCTGCTTGGTCGTCACGAGCTGATCGAGGCGGACCGGGCGCGGCGCGACGTCCGCCCACTGCCGGGTGCTTTCCCGGCCGTGGTCGGGGTACGGCCGGCCGTTTCCGATGCGCTTGAAGATCACACGGAAAGCCTACCGGTCAAGACGTTCCGGGCGCAGCCATGGCGCCGGAGTGCGACGCTGGAAAAGATGCTGTAAAGCGGGGCGAACCGGAAACTGGGGTCTGACATGAGCGACAGCGAGACCATGCCCGCGGCCACCACACCCGAAGCACCGGGCAGCGCTCCCGCCCTCCCGCAGGAGGCCCTGAAGATCGCTGTAGGCTACACCTTCACCGGACCGGCCCTCGATCTGGGCGCCCTGCTGTGGGACGGCACCTGCCTGCCCGACGCCCGGATCCGCATCCCGCTGTCCATGCTGAACCGGCACGGCCTCGTCGCGGGTGCCACCGGCACCGGCAAGACCAAGACGCTCCAGCTGATCGCCGAGCAGCTCTCCGCGCAGGGCGTGCCCGTCTTCCTCGCCGACATCAAGGGCGATGTCTCCGGGATCTCCGCGCCGGGGCAGCCGAACGACAAGGTGCGTTCCCGCGCCTCGGAAGTGCACCAGCAGTGGACGGCGACCGGCTTCCCGGCCGAGTTCCACGCCCTCGGCGGCATCGGCCACGGCATCCCGGTCCGCGCCACCGTCACCAGCTTCGGCCCGGTGCTGCTCGCCAAGGTCCTCCAGCTCAACCGGACGCAGGAGCAGTCCCTCGGCCTGATCTTCCACTACGCCGACGGCAAGGGCCTGGACCTGGTCGATCTCAAGGACCTCAGGGCGGTCGTCGCCTTCCTGACCTCCGACGAGGGCAAGGCGGAGCTGAAGAACATCGGCGGGCTGTCCACGGCCACGGCCGGGGTGATCCTGCGTTCGCTGACCGCGTTCGAGGCGCAGGGCATGGGCGACTTCTTCGGGGAGCCGGAGTTCGACACGGCCGAGTTCCTGCGGACGGCGCAGGACGGGCGGGGCCTGGTGTCGGTGCTGGAGCTGCCCGCCGTACAGGACAAGCCGCAGCTGTTCTCCACCTTCCTGATGTGGCTGCTGGCCGATCTGTTCCATGACCTCCCGGAGGTCGGGGATGTCGACAAGCCCAAGCTCGTCTTCTTCTTCGACGAGGCGCATCTGCTGTTCAACGACGCGTCCAAGGCGTTCCTGGACTCGATCACGCAGACCGTGCGGCTCATTCGCTCGAAAGGGGTCGGGGTGTTCTTCGTGACGCAGACCGCGAAGGACGTGCCCTCCGACGTCCTCGCCCAGCTCGGCAACCGTGTCCAGCACGCCCTGCGCGCCTTCACCCCCGACGACCAGAAGGCCCTGAAGGCCACGGTCCGGACGTTCCCGGAGTCCGCCTACGACCTCGAGGAGCTGCTCACCGGCCTCGGCACCTTCGCCGTCGGACTTCTGCCGACGTACGACCAGATAGGCATCTGGGCCGCGGTCATCCTGGTGCTGGTGCGCCTCATCCAGGGCTTCGGTGTCGGCGGTGAGCAGGGCGGCGCCGTTCTGCTCACCGCGGAGGCCGCCCCGCCGGCCAGACGGGGCTTCTACGCCAGCTTCGTCCAGCTCGGCTCCCCGGCCGCCTACCTCATCCCCACGGGGCTGTTCGCCCTGCTCACCACCCAGCTGTCCGACGAGGCCTTCCTGGCGTGGGGCTGGCGGATCCCCTTCCTGCTCAGCGCGCTGGTCGTGGTCATCGGCCTGTTCATCCGGCTGCGGATCAACGAGTCCGAGACCTTCAAGGCCGCGAAGGACACGCAGGCGGCCCAGACCGCGCCGGTGAAGCTGCTGCTGCGGAACAACCGCCGCGAGGTGTTCGGCGGACTGTTCACCAAGTTCGTCGAGGCCGCGGTCTTCCCCTTCTACACCGTCTTCCTCGTCGCATACGCCAAGGACCAGGGCGTCGACTCCGGCATGGTGCTCAACGCGGTCCTGATCGCGGTCGGCGCCGAGCTGGTCATGATCCCGCTGCTGGGCCGGCTCACCGACCGCGTCGGCAGGCGCCCGGTCTACCTGGCCGCGGCGGTGCTGAACCTGCTGCTGGTCGTCCCCGCCTTCAAGGCGATCCAGACCGGCAACATGGCCGTGATCGTGTTGCTGCTGATCGCCGGCCTGGCCTTCGGCCACGCGGGCACCTACGCCCCGCAGGCCTCGTACTTCCCCGAACTCTTCCCCTCGGTCGCCCGCTACAGCGGCATCTCGATCGTCTGGCAGTTCGGATCGATGCTCGCCAGCGGCCCCTTCACCGTGGTGGCCACCGCGCTGCTGCTGGCCGGCGACGGCTCGTTCACCTGGGTCGCCGTGTACGTCGCTGCCCTCATCGCGGTCAGCATCGTGGCCCTGTGCTTCATGCCGGAGACCGCGCCCGGCCGCCGCGGCGGCAAGGAGTACGCGCACTGGCCGCAGGTCACTCACGACACCACGGCGAGCGAGGAGACCGCGCCGATCGGCGCCGGGCGCCACTGACCGACAGTTCAGCACCAAGCCGCGCCGCCGGCACCCCCACAGAAGACAG
>NZ_JBQQCE010000660.1:0-3964 GCF_052245645.1 Streptomyces sp. KR55
TTCCTGCATCGCGCCGACGTGATCCAGTTGGTGACGGCGGCGCGATGCAGGAAGGTGTCGCCGATCGCGTTGCCGGCGCAGGCCAGCGCCATCAGACCACCTGCGAGGGCGAGCCGGGAGCCGGATCGGTCGACCACAGCCTGGACGGCGAAGCCCACACAGAACGGCAACGCGGAGACCGACACGAAGTGGAGCAGTCCCCAGGCCAGCGATCTGAACTGTCCACGCAGCTGATTCCGGCCGAGCCACCACAGGAACCGCGGCCCCGAGCGCGCGTCCGGCACACCTGGGTCGGGATACGGAAGGTCTTGGATCTGCATGACGTCCCAGTGGCTCGTGTCAGGTGGGCGGAAGGGATGGCGGTCGGTGAAGGGGTGCGGATGCGAAACGGAAAGACCGTGCACGGGGGAAACAGGCCGTGAAAGGTTCGCGTCACAACGTGGTCGAAGGCAACCGGTTTTCCGCGGCAGCGCACAGATCCGGCTACCGCGGGACTCACCTCGTGCGCCTCCCGTCACCGAGGCCTCATTGTGGGCGCGCCCGACTTGCCCTGGCACACCGGCGATGCGAGGACCGCCGCGGCTGTTGAAGCGAGTCGTGTGCGATGCGTCACCCGGTGCCTGATTTACACGGTGGCAACACGGCGGTCTCGTGGGCGATCAACAACCCCCGCAAAGTGATCATCGCGGAAGTCGCTTTCCGCATTGCAGAAGTCCCGTCCCGGCTTCTGTGTGCCACCGTCCCCAAGGAGTGCCCGTGCCGCCGTCCGTACCGCCCCTGCCGCGACGCGTCGCACGCATACTGCGTACCTCTCTCTTCGCGCAGGTCGCCTGCGCGCTCGTGCTCGGCATCGTCGTCGGAAAGCTGTGGCCCGACCTGGCCGCTGATCTCCAGCCGCTCGGCGACGGATTCACCCGGCTCATCAAGACGATCATCTCGCCGCTGGTGTTCTGCGTGGTGGTCGTCGGCATCGCCAAGGCCGGTGACCTGAAGGCATTCGGCCGGATCGGGCTCAAGGCCCTGATCTGGTTCGAGGTCGCGAGCACGCTCGCCCTGCTCATCGGGCTTCTCGCCGCCAACGTCGTCCAGCCCGGCTCGGGGATGAACGTCGACCCGGCCACGCTCGACACCTCGGCGGTCGACGAGAAGACGGGTGGTGGTTCACTGCCCTCGACGACCGAGTTCGTGCTGAACGCGCTTCCCACCAGTTTCATCGGAGCCTTCGCCGAGAACTCCCTGCTCCAAGTGCTCATTCTCGCCTGCCTGGTGGGCGCCGCTCTGCTGCATCTCGGCCACACCAAGGTGCCGCAGGTCCTGCCGGCCGTCGAGCAGGCCCAGGAGATCATCTTCGCGATCGTCGGCTTCGTCATGCGACTGGCCCCGATCGCGGTGTTCGGTGCGATGGCCGTCCTGATCGGCCAGTACGGGCTCGGAGTGATCGAGACGTACGCCAAGCTGATCGTCCTGTGCTATGCGGCCGCGGCGTTCTTCATCGTGCTCCTCGCGGTCGCCCTGCGGATGGTCACCGGGCTCAGCCTCTGGAAGTTCCTCCGGTACATCCGCGAGGAGATGCTGCTCGCGCTGGGCACGGCGTCCACCGAGTCCGTCATGCCGCGCGTGATGCAGAAGCTGCGCAAGGCGGGTGCCCGCGACGACGCCGTGGGCCTGGTGCTGCCCACGGGCTACTCCTTCAACCTCGACGGCGCCTCGCTGTACCTGTCCATCGGCACCCTGTTCATCGCGCAGGCCGTGGGTGTGGATCTCAGCCTGGGCCAGCAGATCACCGTGCTGCTGGTGCTGATGCTGACGAGCAAGGGCATGGCCGGCATCCCCGGTTCGGCCTTCCTCGCCCTGTCCGCGACCGCCGCCTCGCTGGGCGCCATTCCCGCCGGTGCTGTCGCCCTCCTGTTGGGTGTGGACCGCATCATGGACTCGATGCGCGTGGTGACGAACCTCCTCGGCAACTGCGTCGCCGTCTTCGCGGTGTCCCGCTGGGAGGGCGCGCTGGATGCCGTACGGGCGAAGAAGGTGCTGGACGGGGAGATCGCCTCCGTACCGGACGCCCACGAAGAGGCTCTGCCCGCGCAGTCGGCCAAGGAGCCTGCGTCCGAGGCCCGCTGAGCACTCGTCGCAACAAGCCGCGCGCTGCCACTCCGAAACCGGGAGCGGCAGCACGCGGCTCTTGGTGTCGGGGCCTACGAGAGCATCTGGGCGGCGTCGGCGCCGCCAGGCCCCCCGTCGACCAGCGTGTCCAGCAGCCCCCCGAGCACCTCCCGCTGCTCGTCCGTGAGAGGCGCGAGGATCTCCTCCGCGGCCGACCTGCGCGCCGCGTGCAGCTCGCGCAGCGCCTCGCGCCCCTCGGGCGTGAGGTCGATCCGGATCACCCGGCGGTTGCTCGGGTCGGGAACCCTGCGCACCTTGCCGCTCGCCTCCAGAGCGTCGACCAGCGTCGTCACGGCACGCGGCACCACTTCCAGCCGCTCGGCGAGGTCGGCCATACGGGGCGGCGAGTCGTAGTGCGCGAGGGTGCGCAGCAGCCGGGACTGCGCCGGGGTGATGCCCAGGGCACGCTGTTGGAGATGGCGTTTCTGGATCCGGTGCACCCGGCGGGTGAGCCGCAGCAGCTGCTCGGCGAGCAGTCCGTCGGGGTCGGAGGTGGTCATGCGGGAACAATATCAGGACCACGTTCATTGTGAGTATAGGTAACAATGAGCTACGCTCCGCCAGTCGTCGCCGACCCCCTCCTGAAGGAGCCCATGAAACCCGACCACGAACCCGCCTGGACGCCGCCCGACGACTCCGAGGAGCAGCCGCGGCAGGTGCGTCGCATCCTGAAACTCTTCCGCCCCTACCGTGGCCGACTGCTCGTCGTCGGCCTGCTCGTCGGCGCCTCGTCGCTGGTATCGGTCGCCACGCCGTTCCTGCTCAAGGCGATCCTCGACACCGCGATCCCCCAGGGACGGACCGGCCTGCTCACCCTGCTGGCCCTCGGCATGATCCTCAGCGCCGTACTGTCCAGCGTCTTCGGCGTCCTGCAGACCCTGATCTCGACGACGGTCGGCCAGCGCGTCATGCACGATCTGCGCACCGCCGTCTACGGCCGGTTGCAGCGCATGTCGCTCGCCTTCTTCACCCGCACCCGCACGGGCGAGGTCCAGTCCCGCATCGCCAACGACATCGGCGGCATGCAGGCCACCGTCACCTCCACGGCCACCTCCCTGGTCTCCAACTTCACCAGCGTCGTCGCCACGATCATCGCGATGCTCGCCCTCGACTGGCGGCTGACCGTCGTCTCGCTGCTCCTGCTGCCGGCGTTCGTGTGGATCAGCCGCCGGGTCGGCGACGAACGCCGGAAGATCACCACGCGGCGTCAGAAGCAGATGGCCGCGATGGCCGCGACGGTCACCGAGTCGTTGTCGGTCAGCGGCATCCTGCTGGGCCGCACCATGGGCCGCGCCGAGTCGCTGACGAAGTCCTTCGCCGAGGAGTCCGACCGGCTGGTCGACCTCGAGGTGCGGTCGAACATGGCCGGCCGCTGGCGGATGGCCGTCATCACGATCGTCATGGCCGCCATGCCCGCCGTCATCTACTGGACGGCCGGCCTCGCCCTCCATCTGGGCGGTCCGGAGGTCTCCATCGGCACGATCGTCGCCTTCGTCTCCCTCCAGCAGGGCCTGTTCCGCCCGGCGGTCAGCCTGCTCGGCACCGGCGTCCAGATCCAGACCTCGCTGGCCCTCTTCCAGCGCATCTTCGAGTACCTCGACCTGCCCGTCGATATCACCGAGCGCGAGCGCCCCCTCCGTCTCGACCAGGTCAAGGGCGAAGTCCGCTTCGAGGGCGTCGAGTTCCGCTACGACGGCAAGGACGGCCCCGTCCTCGACGGCATCGACCTCACCGTCCCGGCCGGCGGCAGCCTCGCGATCGTCGGCCCGACCGGCGCCGGCAAGTCCACGCTGGGCTACCT
>NZ_JBQQCE010000661.1:0-3960 GCF_052245645.1 Streptomyces sp. KR55
CCAGCTGTCCCGGGGTCGCGGCGAGAGCGGCCCGCGCCCCTTCGTAGGCGGCCCGTGCGACCGTCCCGCAGTCGCCCTCGGCTCCACCGGCCGCGTCGGCAGCGGCCGAGGCGACCGACAGGACCGTGCCCTCCACGGGGTGGGCCACGGCCTGGCGGGCGGAGTCGGCGGCGCGCCGCAGGGCGAGCCGCAGGCTCTGGGCGTCGGTCTGAGCGTCCGCACCGTCGACGAGCACCTGCGCCATACCGCGCAGCAGCTGCGCGAGGATCGTCCCGGAGTTGCCCCGCGCCCCGATGAGCGCCCCGTGCGCCATCGCGCGCGTGACCTCGGCCAGCGACGGCCCTCCGGGGTTCCGGGAGCCGACCTCGTGCGCGGCGAACACCGCCTCCACCGCGGCGACCGCCGACTCGACGGTCAGATACAGATTGGTGCCGGTGTCCCCGTCCGCCACGGGATACACGTTGATCGCGTCGATCTCCTCACGCGCGCGTCCCAGCGCCTCCAGCGCGAGACCGCACCAGGTACGCACCGCCAGAGCATCGAAGAATGTCTGCGGCACCTGCGCCACCTGCGCCTCCTTGAGCTGGACGTCGGACGCAGCGTAGCCCTGGGGCCGGTGCCCGGCGGAAGAGGGCGGGGGCGGACGCCTGAGCCGCCGTGGTAGTTTCGTTGTACGGGCGCAGTCGTTGTATGCTGCTCCGGTTGCCCGATCCTGATCGGGCTATTCCCCTGGCAACGCCACTCAGATCTCAGATCGCTCGCAAGAGCCTAAGATCTTGATCCCGGCATGCCGGGATCAACCGTAAGTGCATCTGAAGTCTTTGGAGTGACCCGTGGCTGCCAACTGCGACGTCTGCGGCAAGGGGCCGGGCTTCGGCAACAACATCTCGCACTCGCACCGCCGTACGTCCCGCCGCTGGAACCCGAACATCCAGCGTGTGCGTACCGTGGTCGGCGGGACGCCGAAGCGCGTGAACGCCTGCACCTCGTGCATCAAGGCCGGCAAGGTCTCGCGCTGACGCACAGCTGCTAAGCGCGCGGCCACTGCTGGTTCGCTGCAGAGAGCCGGTCCACCTCGTGTGGACCGGCTCTCTGCTGTGCCCGAAGCGGATCCGCTGTGCCCGAAGTGGATCCGCGACCACGGGCATCGAGCTGAGGGCGAGCGCTTACGCGCTGCAGCCCGCCCTGAAGCGCCACCCATGGTCCACGGGCCCGATCCCCCCACCGAGCGCGAACCCGGCCGCGATCGCCCCGGTGACGTACTCCTTGGCCGCCGCCACCGCCTCCGGCACGGACTGCCCCTTCGCGAGCTGTGATGCGATCGCCGACGCGAGGGTGCAGCCCGTGCCGTGCGTGTGCCGGTTGTCGTGCCGGGGCGCGCGCAGCCAGTGCTCCTCGGAGCCGTCGGTGAGCAGATCCACGGCGTCGCCGGGCAGATGCCCGCCCTTGATCACGACCCAGGTCGGTCCGTACGCCAGCACGGCCGCCGCGGCCCGGCGCAGGTCGGCCTCCGACTCGACCCGTACACCCGTCAGTTGGGCGACCTCGTCGAGGTTCGGCGTCACCACGGTCGCCGCCGGCAGCAGCTTCGTCCGTACGGAATCCAGCGCGGAGGCCGCCAGCAGCGGGTCCCCGTGCTTGGAGACGCCCACCGGGTCGACGACCGTGGGCGCGTCCGTCTCGCCGATCAACTCGGCCACCACCTCGACCAGTTCGGCCGAGGCCAGCATCCCGGTCTTCACGGCCTGGACGCCGATGTCGTCGACGACGCTGCGGTACTGGGCCCGCACCGCCGCCACCGGCAGTTCCCAGGCGCCCTGCACGCCAAGGGAGTTCTGCGCGGTGACCGCGGTGAGCACGCTCATGCCGTGCACGCCGAGCGCGAGCATCGTCTTCAGGTCGGCCTGGATGCCCGCACCCCCGCCGGAGTCCGAGCCGGCCACGGTCAGCACTCTGGGCGGCGCGCTCATGACTCGATGTCCCCGAAGTGGTCCCAGCCGCCCTTGGTCCACGCCGCCCCGTCGACCGTCACCTGCGGCAGTGCCGAGGGGTTGAGCACCTCACCGATGACCTTCCAGCGGGCGGGCAGCTTCACATCCGGCGGGAAGGTCGCCACGATCGCGTGGTCCTCTCCCCCGGTGAGCACCCACTGCAGGGGGTCCACCCCGACCGCCTGCCCGATGTCGTTCATCTGCGAGGGGACGTCGATCGCACCGGAGCGGATGTCGATGCGGACCTTGCTGGCCTCCGCGATGTGCCCGAGGTCGGCGATCAGCCCGTCGCTGACGTCGCACATCGCCGTCGCGCCCAACGCGGCCGCCGCCGGACCGGCGTGATACGGCGGCTCGGGGCGCCGGTGCGCCTCGACGAAGGCGCGCGGCGAGCGGAACCCGCGCGACAGCACCGCGTAGCCGGCGGCGGACCAGCCGAGCCAGCCGGTCACCGCGACGAGGTCACCGGGCTGGGCACCGGCCCGAGTCACGGGCTCCTGGTTGCGCAGATCGCCGAGCGCGGTGATCGACACCATGATCGTGTCACCCCGTACGACATCACCGCCCACCACGGCGGCGCCCGCGACCTGGCACTCGTCGCGCAGGCCGTCCATCAGCTCCGTCGGCCAGGTCACCGGGAGTTCGGCCGGGACGACCAGACCGAGCAGCAGCGCGGTCGGGACGGCGCCCATCGCCGCGATGTCCGCGAGGTTCTGCGCGGCCGCCTTGCGGCCCACGTCGTACGCCGTGGACCAGTCACGGCGGAAGTGCCGCCCCTCCAGGAGGAGGTCGGTACTGGCCACCACCCGGCGGTCGGGCGCGGCGACCACCGCGGCGTCGTCACCCGGCCCGACCCGCACCGCCGGGGTGGTGGTGAGACGGGAGGTGAGCTCCCTGATGAGCCCGAACTCACCGAGCTCACCAACAGTGCCCTTCATTGCCCTTACGCCCCTTCTGTCCCTGTGCGTTCCCGGTCGCGGGTCATCAGTGTCCTCGATACGGTCGAAGTGACCGCCGATCCGCCCCGCCCGACCGTCAACATCCGTCGTGCCTGCACCGCGGCGCGTGTGCCGTGGTCACCGCAGGTCTCCCCGCGGCGAGCGGCAACGCGATACCGTGGCGTTCCTTTTCCCCACATGATCCTCGTGGCCGCCCTGGAGGTTCCGTGGTACAGGCGTACATCCTGATCCAGACGGAGGTCGGCAAGGCGTCGACCGTCGCCGAGACGATCAGCAAGATCCCTGGGGTGATCCAGGCCGAGGACGTGACGGGACCGTACGACGTCATCGTGCGCGCCCAGGCCGACACCGTCGACGACCTCGGTCGCATGGTGGTCGCCAAGGTCCAGCAAGTGGACGGGATCACCCGCACCCTGACCTGCCCGGTCGTCCATCTCTAGCCCCCGTCTACCCTTGGCCGGTGAAGTTTTCCCGTCACCGGCTCATCGGTCTGCCCGCGTCCGTTCTGTTGATCACCGTCGCGGGCTGCTCCTCAGCAGACGACAGCGCGGGCATCGCGGTTCCCAGCCCGGACACAGAGGTCACCAAGCTGTGTCAGAACCTGGACGGTGCGCTGCCTCGTGAGGTCGCCGGTCTGGAGCGCCGGGACCCCGAGCCCCGGTCCGTCCTCACGGCGGGCTGGGGAAACCCCGCGATCATACTGCGCTGTGGTGTCGCACGGCCGCCGAAGATGATCGACCCGAAGGTGGCGGAGGGGCGGGATCCCGACGCGGTGGCCGGGGGCGTGAACGGCGTCGACTGGCTGATGGAGAAGGGGGACGACGGGGCGTACCGCTTCACAACCGCCAATCGTCTTGCGTACGTCGAGGTCGCCGTGCCGGAGGGGCGTGACTCGTCCGCCGTGCTCATCGATCTCGCGTCGGCCGTCAAGAAGACGATCCCGAAGGGGATTGCCGGCTGAGGCCTGCCCGGCGGATCATGCCGCAGACGCGGGGTCTGGCATGCCCATC
>NZ_JBQQCE010000662.1:0-3943 GCF_052245645.1 Streptomyces sp. KR55
CTGCAGGACGGACACCACGACGGTCATCGCGTATTCCCGGCAGAACGGTCGGGGGTACGTGACGTAGACGACCGCTGACGGGCTTTCCGAGGCCCCCGCCGGGCGCCGTACCATCGTCCTTATGGCTACGGAAGACGCGGTGCGCGAAGCACTGGCGACGGTGAACGACCCCGAGATCAACCGGCCCATCACCGAGCTCGGGATGGTCAAATCGGTGGAGATCGGCGCGGACGGAACGGTCGCGGTCGCCGTGTACCTGACGGTCTCCGGCTGCCCCATGCGGGACACGATCACCCAGCGGGTGACCGAGGCGGTCTCCCGGGTCGAGGGCGTCACCCACGTCGACGTCACGCTCGACGTGATGAGCGACGAGCAGCGCCGCGAGCTGGCGACCGCCCTGCGCGGCGGCCAGGCCGAGCGCGAGGTCCCCTTCGCCAAGCCGGGCTCGCTGACCCGCGTGTACGCGGTCGCCTCCGGCAAGGGCGGCGTCGGCAAGTCGTCCGTCACGGTCAACCTGGCGGCGGCGATGGCGGCGGACGGTCTGAAGGTCGGTGTCGTCGACGCCGACATCTACGGCCACTCCGTGCCGCGCATGCTGGGCGCCGACGGGCGTCCCACCCAGGTCGAGAACATGATCATGCCGCCGTCCGCGAACGGCGTGAAGGTCATCTCCATCGGCATGTTCACGCCGGGCAACGCGCCCGTGGTGTGGCGCGGCCCGATGCTGCACCGGGCGTTGCAGCAGTTCCTGGCCGACGTCTACTGGGGCGACCTGGACGTCCTGCTGATGGACCTTCCGCCCGGCACCGGCGACATCGCCATCTCCGTGGCCCAGCTGGTCCCGAACGCCGAGATCCTGGTCGTGACGACCCCGCAGCAGGCCGCGGCCGAGGTCGCGGAGCGGGCCGGCTCCATCGCCGTACAGACCCACCAGAAGATCGTCGGCGTGGTCGAGAACATGTCCGGCCTGCCCTGCCCGCACTGCGGCGAGATGGTCGACGTCTTCGGCACGGGCGGCGGCCAGTCGGTGGCCGACGGCCTCACCCGCACCACGGGCACGAGCGTCCCCGTCCTCGGCAACATCCCCATCGACGTCCGCCTCCGCGAGGGCGGCGACGAGGGCAAGCCGGTGGTCCTCACCGACCCGGACTCCCCGGCGGGCGCGGCCCTGCGCTCGATCGCGGGCAAGCTGGGTGGCCGGCAGCGAGGCCTGTCGGGCATGTCGCTGGGCATCACGCCGCGCAACAAGTTCTAGAACTTTCCGGAAGTGGTACGAGGTCGGGGGCGCCGTCTGCACAGACGGCGCCCCCGACCTCGTCACCTTGTCGCCTTGTCAGGCGTACTCCGCGATGTCCTTGATCACGGCGAAGCCCAGACCGTACGCGCTCATACCCCGGCCGTACGCCCCCAGGTGGAGCCCCTGCTCCGTCGTCCCCGCGAGCACCCACCCGAACTCGGACTCCCGATAGTGGAAGGACGTGGGAACGCCGTCCACCGGCAGGGACAGCGTCGACCAGTCCTCGCCGGCGAGATCGTCCGCGAGGACCCACGCCGTCTCCGTCTGCTGCTCCAGCCAGTCGTCCCGCAGGGTGTGGTCCATCTGCGCGGGCCAGGTGAAGGACAGCAGCCCCACCCCGGCGAGCCAGGCCGCCGAGGAGACCGACGTGGCTTCCAGGAGCCCCGTACCGTCCGCGCTGCGCCGCACCGGGTTGGCCGCGACGGTCACCACGACCGCGAACCGTTCCCGGTCCTCCGTCGTCTCACCCCGCACCGAGGGCTCGTCACCGTGGCCGATGGAACCGTGCTCCACGGCCCCGTCGGCCGTCGTACCGACCTGCATCAGCCAGCGCGGGCCCGTGAACGCCTCGTCGAGGCCGTACCAAGGGAAGGGCGCGCGCAGGTAGCCGTCGACCGTACGCCGGCCCGAGGGGAGCTGTTGTCCGCCCTCCGCGGCCGGCGCCTGTGCGACTGCCCGACTCGTCGTCTCCATGTGCCCGGACGCCTCCTCGCTCTCGTCGGACCGGGCGGCCCGCCCCCCTTCGGGCGTACTCGTCCGGTCCGCACAACAACTCGGCAGCATATCCACACCGCTGCGGGCCGCAGCGAATGCGCCCGGCGCGTGGGTCGCCCGGGGGCGCGTTCAGGCCGCGCGGGCGCGGGGGATACGGGCTCGGGGGATCAGGTGGCGTCCGCGTCGAAGGGCGGGCGCTCGTCGGGCTTCTTCGTCATGTCGACGCGGGCGCCCGAGGAAGCCGGGGAAGCCGACGGGGCGGTGGACGTCTCGGTGTCACGGCCCTGCACCGCGTCCGTGACCTCGGCCATCTCCTTCTTCAGGTCGAAGCCGTTGCGGATCTCCTTCAGCCCCAGGTCGTCGTTGTCCAGCTGCTTGCGGATGAACGTCTTGGGGTTGAGGTCCTCGAACTCGAAGTCCTTGAACTCCGGGCCCAGTTCCTGCCGGATGTCCTGCTTCGCGCTCTCCGAGAACTCGCGGATCTTCCGGACCGTGCGCATCACGTCCTGGATGACCTTCGGGAGCTTGTCCGGACCGAAGACGAGCACGGCGAGGACGATGAGCGTCACCAGCTCTAGCGGTCCTATGTCATTGAACACCTGAAGCTCCTTGCGATGTCCCGGGCCGGATCCACGGTACCCGCCGATCCTGTCCGACCGGTACCGTCCCGTGACCCCCGAGTGCGTGTAAGTGAGCGGTTTTCCGGCTGTTTGCCTTGTGAGGGTCGGTTCGGAGTCCTGTCTATGAGGTTTGTGTGAGTTCGCTCAGTCGCCGTCGGAGGAGCCGAGCACCAGGGAGATCGTCCGCTCCTTGCCGTCGCGTACGACGGTCAGCTCCAGGCGGTCGCCGGGCCGGTGGGCGCGCGTCTTGACGATCAGTTCCTCGCCTGAGTGGATGCGCTGGCCGTCGACCTCGGTGATGACGTCGCCCGCCTCGATGCCGGCCTTGTCACCGGGGCCGTTCCGGGTGACCGGAGGTCCGCCGTCGTTGCCCTTGGTGCCGACGCGGGCGCCGTCGCCGGTGTAGTTCATGTCGAGGGTGACGCCGATGACCGGGTGGGTCGCCTTGCCGGTGCTGATCAGCTCCTCGGCGACGCGTTTGCCCTGGTTGACGGGGATGGCGAAGCCGAGGCCGATGGAGCCGGCCTGGCCGCCGTCGAGGTCGGAGCCGCTGTCGGCGGAGCGGATCGCGGAGTTGATGCCGATGACGCGGGCCTGCGCGTCGAGCAGGGGGCCGCCGGAGTTGCCGGGGTTTATGGGGGCGTCGGTCTGCAGGGCGTCGACGTAGGAGACATCGCTGCCGTCGCCGCTCTCGCCACCGGCCGTGATGGGCCGTTCCTTGGCGCTGATGATTCCGGAGGTGACGGTGCCGGCCAGGTCGAAGGGCGCGCCGATGGCGACGACCGGGTCGCCGACCTGGACGTTGTCGGAGTTGCCGAGCGGCAGGGGCTCGAGCCCGCTCACCCCGCGCACCCGCACGACGGCGAGGTCGTAGCCGCCGTCCCTGCCGACGACCTCGGCCTTCGCGGTGTCGCCGCTGTGGAAGGTGACGGTGATCTCACCGTCGTCTCCGGCGGGCTCGACGACATGGTTGTTGGTGAGGATGTGGCCACGGTCGTCGAGCATGAAGCCGGTGCCGGTGCCACCTGCGTCGGCGCCGCTGACGTGCAGGGTGACCACGCTGGGCAGGGCCCGCGAGGCGATCCCGGCCACGCTGTCCGCGGCCCGCCCGGCGGGCTCCTTTCCGGCCTGCGGCAACTCCACCTCCTCGACGCCGCCGTTCCGCTCCAGATACGCCCCTACGGCCCCACCGACGCCCCCGGAGACGAGCGCGACCAGCACCACGCCGACCAGGAGCACCTTCATACCCCGCCTGCGCCGCTGCTCCTGCGTGAGCACGGCGGCACCGGTCTGCTGAAGGGGGGCGGGGGTC
>NZ_JBQQCE010000663.1:0-3938 GCF_052245645.1 Streptomyces sp. KR55
GTGCAGGCCCGGGCAGCAGGCGTCGTGGGCGATCTTGGCATTTCCGTAATCGCGGTGATGTGGGCCTGGCCAGGCAATCCCTCCAGCGAGATGGTAGACCTCGTCGGCGGCGAAGAGCCGGTCCGGATAATCGCCCGGGATCAGCGCGATCCACGCCACCTCCGCATCCGGCTCGCCGCTCCCGGCCACACGAGCGGGGTCCGGGCCTGCCTGAGGCCGGTAGACGTTCACCCCGTCGTAGTGCATGGTGCGGTGGCGGTGTGTGGGTAGACCGCACGCCGGGCACGCCACCGTCAACTTGCGCCCCCACGCGGGCACATGGGTTTCCCCCGGACCATGCTGGGAGGGAACACTCAACGGATCAGCCTCCGATCCTGACCGGCCGCTGGGCAGGCGTCGACGGTCGACTGCCTGCGCTCAGCACAAGGCTACCGACAGGAACTGACGCGACGGCAGACTGTCAGCTCGTGCTCACGGCCACCGACAGCGTCACGAGCGCGACGTGCTACTCGGTCGGTCCGAGCATCCGCATCAGCGAGGCGAGGGTCTGCGCCTTTTGGGTCACGTTCGTCGTCGCTCAGGCGGCCGTTGGCGAGCTCATCCTGGAGCTTCTCCACGGCCTTTCGCAGAGCGGGCTCAGGGTCCGCGGCCTCGGGTTTCGGGCTGTTCGGCCCGTGACGCCGCTGTGCGAACTGCTCGCGGGTGATCCATCCCTCGCGGAACGCCTGCTCCCATAGGCCTTCCTCGTGGTCGTCGTTGGGATCGCCTTCTTGGAAGTCGCTCTCCCACGCATCGGGGTCGTCGATGGGCTCGGGGTCCGCCCACGGATCCGGATCGTAGGAGAGCCCGTAGTCGGGACTGTGTGGCCCGTAGGCGTCGGGATCACGTCGGTCCGTCATCGGATTGCCCTTCCTGCGGCGGCGCGTAGGCAGAGGAGCGTACTGCGAACGTCTTGCCCGGTGGCCTGCGCGCGATCGGACAGCGGCAGTTCCCGCCGGCCGCGACGCCCGACGCTGTTAGGGCTCCTTGAAATTGGCTGTGGCGGATATTTCGTGAAGCACCTGATGGCGGTGAGGCCGACAGCTGGGTCATGCTTGATCGCTAGCGCCGGGGCGCGGGGTCCGGCATGGCTCTTGGGGGTCTGCGGTGGTAGTCAGTGAGCTGGTGCGCGCAGAACTGCGACGGGTCGATTGGGCTTCGCTGGAGTGCGGCTGCGGCGATTCTGCGGAGCATGTGCCTCTTCTGATCGAGGCGATCATCACTGCTGAGACGCCCCGGGACATGATCGGGTACACCCTCGATGGTCACATAGAGGAAAACACGATCATCTTCGAGTGCACTCCGCCGGCGGTCGGCGTGATCATGGCCGCGCTGGCGGGCGACCTCTCGACACTGGCCCGAGACGTGCTGCTGCAGACGTTGTCGTTCGTGGCCGCGAGCTCCGGCGACTATGAGCTGGATACAGAAGGCGCGGGTCTGGGTGACGGATGCCGGACCCACGCTCAGGAAGGGTTCTGGGGGCTCGTCCAGATCGGGCTCACGGGTACTGCGGAAGACGCCGAAACGGTCGCCGACATCTGTGAGTACTTCGAGCTGGGCGGTGACAAAGCCGCCTTCTACCAGGCCGAGCTTCGCGAACGTATGCGCGCGAAGACCAAGCGCGGGCGACGCGTCTGACGCTGTGAAGGTCACGGTGGTTGGGCGAGGACGAAGGTTCGTAAGAGGGCGAAGGAAGCACGGCCATATGACCGGCGTTTGATCAGTTTGATGCGTGTGACCTGCCCCTCGACGGCGCCGGAACTCCAGTGGAGCGTCAGGCCGTTGACGACGGCGTCCCAATCGTTCTGGAGGAAGGCCGCGAAGCCCTGGACCGGTTGTGGCCCCTGATCGAGAGCACGGGCCATCCAGTGCGCGAGGTCGTGACCTCGGCGTTCGCGGGCAATGGCACTGAACTCGTGAGCGAGCTCGCGGGCGGTGGCCAGGTCGGGGCAGGCATCCAGGATGCGGTCGAGCTGTTCGCGCTGGCTGTCGGTCAGGGTGTCGGGGCGGCGCATGATCCAGGTCGTGATGCGGCGGGGACTGGGAACAGGCTGGCGTGGTTCCGGGGCGGCGGTGCCGGCACGGAGGGTCGCGATGTACTTGGTGACCACGACGCGGCTGCCGCGGTAGCCGCGTTCGCGGATCTCGCGGAAGAGGGCCGCGGCGTTGGTGGCGCCGCTGCGGAAGCGTTGTTGCAGGTAGGGCTTGAAGCGGTTGATGTGGCCGTTGGGGCGGCGCTCTCGGGCCGAGGCGAGGATCTGGTCGAGGTCGGTCGTCAGGTAGTGGCGCACCGTCTTGCGGTCGCGGCCCAGGCGGTCGGCGATCGCGCTGATCGTCCAGCCGCGTTCGCGCAGCTGGTGGATGTCCGTATGCCACTGGCGGACGCGAGCCAGGAGCTGGCCGTCGGGTGGGTCGTTCGGCTCCGGCGGTCCGATCAGTGCCGCCAGGGCGGCTGAGTCCGACGGCTCCTCGGAGTGGTCCAAATCACCAGTCTCGGCGTCTTTGCGCAGGCAGGCACGGTGTTGGTGAGCGGTGCGTTCGACAGCTCGGGCGAGCGAGTGGAGCAGATGCCAGCGATCTGCAACCTGGATCGCGTCGGGGGCCGCACGGGCGGCGGCCTGGCTGAAGGTGCTGCACCGGTCCCGGCAGATCACCTTGATCTCGGGGTGGTCGGCGGGCCAGGCGGCCAGCGCGTCCGCGGTGCGGTCGGGTAGCAGGTCGATCGGCCGCCGTGTTTCGACGTCGATCAGCACGGTTCCATAGGTG
This sequence comes from Streptomyces sp. KR55, assembly GCF_052245645.1. Taxonomy (NCBI): domain Bacteria; kingdom Bacillati; phylum Actinomycetota; class Actinomycetes; order Kitasatosporales; family Streptomycetaceae; genus Streptomyces; species Streptomyces sp. KR55. The sequence goes on from NZ_JBQQCE010000663.1 coordinate 2,806, forward strand.
GCGCCCTTGCGGAACGCGAACTCGTCGATGCCCAGGACCGTGACCTGGCTGGACGGCGGGTCCGGGAGCCGTCGGAGTTCCCCTAGGATTACGTCCCGGGTCGCCCGCACCGGCAGATAGCCGGCGAGCCGAGCGCCGGCCCGGCCACCGACGGCCAGCCCGATCGCCTGCACCATCCGGGCGAGCGACTGGGTGCGTCGCCGGTACGGGGTGGTCAGGCACGACACCTGTTCCGCCATGGTCCGGCGGGAGCACAGGTCGTTGTCGCACAAGAACCGCCGGATCCGCAGGCGGAGCAGCACCCGCCGGCCGCCCAGCGGACGGTCAGCCAGCCTCCGCATGTACGTGCTGTGCACACGCGACGCCGAGACACCGCGTGAAGGGCACTTCACCGTCGGCTGCCTGGCGTGCAGATCGATCCACACGACGTTTCCGACGACGTCCACCGCATCGATGATCAGTCCCTCGACGTCAGGCCACACGAGATCCCAGAAGTGCTGTTCGTCCCCCACGGCCAACATGCTGGACAACGGACATCACGGGCCATGGCGGATGTTTAGAACTGGCCGTCACGAAATTTCCGCCACAGCCGTTTTCCGAAGAGCGCCATCAACCCCCCGCCGCCGGATCGGATCAGGGTGCTGACCAGGGTCAGCGGGTCAAAACGGTGCAGCCAAGCACAATCAGCACTCCAGCGATCCGTAGGGACTCGTCCCGGTCCTGTCCGGGCTTGGTGTACGCCTCCATCTCCGGGCCCCAAGGGACGGCACGCAGCCGAACTCACCGGGGCTGCCGGACGCGGCCGCCGCGCGGAACATCCTGCCGGGCGCAGCACCTGCCCCCGCCACCGGCTCGAGGCCCGGCGGCGGGAGCGCCACTCCCCCGCCGACGGGCTGGGTTGGTGCTGGCTGGGTCAGCAGGCCAGGACGCCGTGCCCGAGCTCGGCGAGCGCCACGGCGATCCGCGCGCCTGCCTCGCGGTCCTGGCCAGGCATGGTGAAAGCCTGGAGGTCGGGGCGCCAGGTGAAGGCGGCGCCCTCGATGACGGCACGGGTCTCGTCGTCGAGGTCGTCGGCGCACTCCGGGGCGACGACGACTGCGCCGAGCTGGATGTCGGTTGTCACCAGGTACATG
>NZ_JBQQCE010000664.1:0-3936 GCF_052245645.1 Streptomyces sp. KR55
CGTCCAACACGTCCAGGCCGCGCCGGCACGCCTCCAGAACCCCTCGGCCGGAACCTGCGGCCCGCGCCCGCAGCGCCTGCGCCGCCCAGCCCGTCATCCGCGCCAGCGGCGGCCCGCTGTGCCTGCTGCGGGCGGCGACCGCCAGATGCCGCTCCGCGTCCGTGCGCCAGCCCAGGCCCAGCGCGATCCGGCCCGCGAGCAGCGACGCCTCCGGCGCGGCCGGCGCCCCGAACGCGGCCAGCCGGTCGGCCACCGCGGCGGCGTCCGCGACCAGCCGCCCCGAACTGCGTCCCGCGGCCACCCGCGCCTCGATCAGCACCAGCCGGGCGTGCGTCTCCCACCAGGTCCGCCGCTGCCCGGCGAACAGCCGCACCGCCAGCGCCGCCCGCGCGATCGCCGTGTGCGGATCGCCCGCCAGCCGGGCCGCACGGGCGGCCGCCAGCAGCAGCTCCGCCTTGCGGGTCGACTGCCCTCCTATGCCGTCGAGGACCGCGATCGCCGCGTCCGCCTCGGCCAGCGCCTCGGGAGCGAGCCCGGCCGCCATCAGTACCTCGCAGCGCCGGATGTTCAGCATGAACGACGGCGTGCCGAGCTTGGCGTACCGCTCCGCGGCCTCGTCCAGCAGCCGCAGCGCCGCCGGGACGTCGCCCGACCGGAACGCGGCAAGGCCGCGGCTCTCCACCGCGTCGGCCTTGTCGTGCTCCTGGCCGGTGGTGTCCCACAGCGCCTCGGCCGCGGTGAAGTCGGCGTCCGCCCGCTCCACCGCGCCCAGCGCCAGATGCACGGTCGCCCGCAGCGTCAGCGCCCGCGCCGTCCAGATCACGTCGTCCGCCTGCCGCAGCACCGGAATCGCCCGGCGTACGTCCTCCAGCGCCCGGCGATGATGGCCCAGCACCCACCACACGTACGCCCGCCGGTACAGGACGCGCGCCCGGGTGTGCCCGGTGCCGCGCAGGACACCCCGTTCGAACGCGGCCAGGCCCTGCCGGGTGCGCCCCGCGTGGACCAGCGCCACGCCGAGCGTGCCGAGGACGTCCGCCTCCCGATCGGCCGACTCCGCGCGCGCCGCGAGGTCACGGGCGCGGCGCAGATGGTGCAGGGCGATCCGCAGGTCGCCGAAGTCCCGCTGCCAGATACCGATCACCTGGTGGGCGACGGAGGCGTACAACGGCGGCGGACCGGTGTCGAGCACCCGTTGCGCCCCTGCCAGCGCATCGTTGGGAGCGGCGAACACCATCGGCAGCAGTTCGAGAACCGAGTCGCTTCCCGCTGTCACCCCTCGGATGGTAGTGGCCCAGGAACCGTGCCACACGGGATTGTCTCTGTATCAATCAGCCGTCCCGCGGCTCTACTTGTCGACCGATGCCCCACCGGGAGGAACACGCCATGGCACCACAGCGATTCCGCGAGCAGTTCGACCAGATCCAGCGCTCGATGCCCGACGTCCCCCTGGCGATGGGCCCGGACGACTCCGCCGAGTTCCTCTACGAGAAGGGCGTAGTGATCGCCCGCGACGGCGAGGAGGCCCGGCTCGTCGAGGACACCGTACGGGCCCACTTCACCGAGACCACCGGCCTGGTCGCCGAGAGCGTGCGCCGGGCGAGCTCCGAGACCAACCGCTCCGGGATCACCCGCATCCAGGTCGGAGACCCCGGACAGGGCGACCAGCGCGGCGACCGTGCCGTGGCAAGCGCCCTGCGCGCGCTGAGCGCCGCGGAGGGACGTGCCGGTCGCAGGCTGGTCAGCCGCAACCACGTCGTGCACATCGCGCCGGTCAACGCCTGCCCCGGCGACGAACCCGTACCCGCCCCGCCCACCGAGCAGCCCAACCCCGCCGCGGCCGAGGCGCTGCACGACCCGGACACCGCCATCGGCGTCCTCGTGATCGACACCGGCCTGATGAAGGACTACCGCTCCTACCCGCTGCTGGCCCACACCCAGGGCGACGCCCAGATCAAGGAGACCGACGACAACGGCATCCTCCAGCAGTACGTCGGACACGGCACGTTCATCGCCGGACTCGTCGCCGCCGTCGCACCCAACACCGACCTCACCGTCCGCAACACCCTCAACGACGCGGGCGCCATCCTGGAGTCGGAGTTCGGCGACAAACTGTTCGAGGCCGTCGACAAGAGCGGCTGGCCCGACATCCTCAGCCTGTCCGCCGGCACCCCCAACGGCCGCACCGACGGCCTGCTCGGCGTGCAGGCCTTCATGGAGGAACTGCGCACCCAGCGCACCCTGCTGGTCGCCGCGGCCGGCAACAACGGCAGCGCCACCCCCTTCTGGCCCGCCGCCTACGCCGACCTGCCCGGCTACGAGAACACCGTGCTGTCGGTCGGAGCGCTGCGCAGCGACGGCGAGTTCGGCGCCTGCTTCAGCAACCACGGCGCCTGGGTGAAGGTCTACGCGCCCGGCGAGCGCCTCACCAGCTCCCTCACCGGCTTCGACGCGCCCGTCCCGTACGTCTACCAGCACTCCACGTACGAGGCCTGCCGCTACGGTTTCACCTACGCCTGCACCTGCCAGAACCCCCGGCACACCGGCGTGTTGAGCGAGGAGCAGGGAACCACCGCGAGCAAGCCGGACCAGGTGATGTTCGAGGGGTTCGCGCAATGGAGCGGCACCTCCTTCGCCACCCCGGTGGTCGCCGGGATGATCGCGTCCCACATGGTCGCGCACAAGGAGCGCGACCCGCGCGCCGCCGGGCAGCAACTGCTCGCGGCGAACACGGAGTTCGCGTCGGTGCGCGGCGCCCATGTGCCGGCCCTGCGTCCGCCCACGTGGCGCCCGGTGCCGGTCGTGACCCTCACTCCTGGGGCATGAGGGCCGTAACCGTCCCCGCCACCGCGTACGATGACTTGCCGTACACGAGGGGTGGGGCCGTGGACCGTGCAGATGTCGGCACGCTCGTCCAGTCCGCCGTCGACGGCGACGCGGCGGCCTGGAAAGCGCTGGTGGAAGGGCTGAGCCCGCTGGTGTGGTCCGTCGTGCGCGCACACCGGCTCTCCGATGCCGACGCGCACGAGGTCTACCAGACCGTCTGGTTCCGTTTCGCCCAGCATCTCGGGCGGATCCGTGAACCGCACAAGGCGGGCGCGTGGCTGGCGAGCACCGCACGGCACGAAAGTCTGAAGGTCCTCAGGAGTTTACGGCGGCTGACGCCGACCGATGACCCGCAGCTCCTGGACCGGGTCAGTGAGGACCGTACGCCGGAACAGTCGGTGCTCGACTCCGAGGAGGCCGCCGCGCAGAGCGAGCGCGTCCGACGGCTGTGGCAGGAGTTCGAGGAACTCGGCGAGCGCTGCAGGCAGTTGCTGCGGGTCCTGATGGCCTCGCCGCCGCCCAGCTACCAGGAGGTGTCCGCCGCCCTGGGCATCGCCGTCGGCAGCATCGGGCCGCTGCGCCAGCGCTGTCTGCGCCGCCTGCGAGCCCGACTCGACGCACGGGGAGCACTGTGAACGCCCACCACGACAACAGCGACGACGGCTACGACGAAGCCGTCCTGAACGACGCGGAGTTCGACGACGGCCTGCTGGAGGGAGAACTCCGAGGTGCCGCCGCCATCCTGGATCCGGTGCCGGCCGAGCTGCGGCGCCTGGCCGTCGAGGCGTTCATGCTGCGTGATCTGGACGCCCGGCTCGCCGAGCTCACCTTCGACTCACTGGTCGACGCCATCCCGGTCAGGGGAGTGACGGACGCGCCGCGGATGCTGACCTTCCGCGCCGGTGAGCTGACCGTCGACGTCGAGGTGACGGAGCAGGGCGTGATGGGGCAGGTGCTGCCCCCGCAGCCGGCCCGCATCGAGGTGCTCGGCGGCCCCCAGTCGGCCGCGCCCGCCACCCTCACGGCCGACGCCATGGGCCGCTTCGCCGGCGACGTGCCGACCGCCGGTCCTTTCGCGCTGCGGCTGCGGACCGGCGGGCAGGTGGTCGT
>NZ_JBQQCE010000665.1:0-3910 GCF_052245645.1 Streptomyces sp. KR55
CGCGGTTGGGGTTTCCCCTGGGGGTACGCCGCCGCCCGGTTCCAGGCCTGTCGTGCGCTCGGGCTCCGGATCGGGATTGGTGTGGCTCATGCCCTCCGAGTCCCCCGAACACGCCGAGATCATCAGGACGGGTTCAGTTCTCCGTTCCTGGCACGAACCGGTCTCACCTGGGCTAGATTCGACCAGCGTCGATAACAGTTCTCGTCGGCGGGGTCACAGCCCGTACACATCAGGAGCAGCGCATGCGCGACTTCGCCCTCGCTCCCCCGAGCGTTTCGCCGCTGACCGGCGGGCTCGCCGACAGCCTCTTCGAGACGGCGGCCCGCAATCCGACCCTGCCGCTGATCGCACGCCGCCCCGACCCCTCCTCCACCGTCTGGGAGGAGGTCACCGCGGTCGAACTGCGCGACGAAGTGGTCGATCTGGCCAAGGGCCTGGTCGCATCCGGCATCTCTCCGGGCCACCGCGTGGCGATCATGGCCCGGACCCGTTACGAGTGGACCGTGCTCAGCTACGCCCTGTGGGCGGTGGGCGCGGAGGTCGTGCCGATCTATCCGACGTCGTCGCGCGAGCAGGTCGAGTGGATCCTCCGGGACGCGGGCTGCGTGGCCGTGGTGGTCGAGGACGAGCAGGGCGTGATGACGGTCGGGTCCGTGTGTGCGACGCTCGGGTCCCTGCGGCAGGTGTGGCAGCTGGACGCGGGCGCGCTGGACGAGCTTGCCGCGCGCGGCGCGTACATCCCGTCGGCAACGGTCGACTCGCTGCGCCGGATCGTGCTGCCGGACTCCACCGCGGTGATCGCCTACACCTCGGGCACGTCGGGCCGTCAGCTGGGCTGTGCGTTGAGCCACCGGAACATGGCGAGCCCCTGCGACACGCTCCTCGCGGGCTGGGGCCACACGGCGGCACCCCCCGGGGAGCAGGGACGGATCCTCGTCTTCCTCCCCTTCTCCCATGTGTACGGTCTGATGATCCAGGGCCTCTGCATGCGCGGGGGCCTGCTGATGGGCCATGTACCCGATGTGAGCCCGCAGGCGCTGTCGTCGGCGCTGCGCTCGTTCCGGCCCACGTACTTCTACGGCGTACCGTCGCTCTTCGAGAAGATCTACAAGAACTTCCTGCGGACGGCCCAGCAGTCGGGCCGCGGCGCACTGTTCGAGCGGGCCGCGGAGACCGCCCGGAACTTCGCCGCGGCCACCGAGCGGCAGCGGCTGGGCCGCGGGTCGGGGCCCGGTCTCGATCTGCGGCTGCAGCACGCGCTGTACGAGCGGACGGTGTACCGCAGGCTGCGGGCCGCGCTGGGCGGAAGGGTGGTCCGGGCCACGTCGGGAGGCTCGCCGCTCAGCCGTGAACTGTCCCTCTTCTACGAGGGCATCGGCATGTACGTGCACGACGGGTACGGGCTGACCGAGACCAGCGCCGCGGTCACCATGCAGCCGCTGGGCCGGGAGAAGTCGGGCACGGTCGGGCAGGCGCTGCCGGGCATGGAGATCCAGGTGGCCGCGGACGGGGAGATCCTGGTGCGTGGGCCGTCGGTGTTCCAGGGCTACGTCAACGACCCGGCCGCGACGACGGCCGCACTGGGGAACGGCTGGCTGGCCACCGGCGACCTCGGCCGGCTGGACTCCGAGGGCTATCTGACGATCACCGGCCGCAAGAAGGACGTCATCATCACCAGCAGCGGCAAGAGTGTCGCGCCGGCGGCGCTGGAGCAGCGGCTGCGGATGCATCCGCTCGTCCACCAGGCGGTCGTCGTGGGCGACAACCGTCCGTGCGTGGGGGCCCTGATCACCCTGGACCCGGAGTTCCTCGTGCACTGGCGGGCCGGGCTGTTGTTGCAGGGCGACGCGCCGGTGCGGGAGGCCCGGGAGGAGAACGCGCTGCGCGAGGAGGTCGCGCGGGTGGTCGCCGCGGCGAACAGCACGGTGTCGCGCTCGGAGTCCATCCGGGTGTTCCGCGTGCTGCCGGAGCCGTTCGACGTGGCGAACGGGCTGCTGACGCCCTCGATGAAGCTGCGCAGGGACGCGATCGTGCAGCGCTACGCGGTGGAGATCGACGCGATGTACCAGGCACGCTCGCGACCACCCCGGCTGGGCGTGGCGGACGATCTGTCGGGCTTGCACGGTTTGGACGGCTTGGACGACTCGGACAACGTCTTCCGATGAGCTCGCCGACCGGCCCGCCGTCGGACGCGTAGGGTCGGCGCGCCCAGGGAACTCGCGGAGCTGGGGGCGCAGGAGACACGGGGACAGCCCTGGAACGGGAAGGGCTGGAAGGGCGACATGGCAACCGAGCCGCGTTGGGACGACACACTGGCTGCCCAGGGCATCCCGAGCCGCACGACCGGCTTCGCGGGTGGGCCGCACGACGTCACGGGTGCGCGCCTGGCCGCGGAGAGGTTCCTGAGCGACCTCGCGCGTGTCGTGCCGCCGTCCTCCCGCGAGCAGTGGGACGACGTCCTGCTGGTGGTCACCGAGCTGGCCGCCAACGCGGTCCAGTACGCCCCGGGTCCGTTCCAGTTGCGCATGCGCCGCACCTACGACGGAGTGCATGTCACCCTGCACGACACCAGCACCACGCGGCCCGCTCCGCGTCCGTTCCGTCCGAGCCAGGGCGGCGGAGGCATCGGCTGGCATCTGATCCATGCGCTGTGCGACCAGGTCAGTGTGGTGACCGCCGATCAGGGCAAGGATGTGCACGCGTTCCTGCCCTGGTGAGCGTCCGCCCGGCACGATTCACGGTCCGAACGGGCATGCTGGTCTCCAGCCGTTCGTCTGCCTGCCGCGCCCGACTGGCGCAGCGGCCGAGGGCACGGTGGGATCGATGAGGTGTGAAGCCACGATCCAGGGCACGCGCATGGCGTCGAGGCAGACCGCCCCGGAACCGCGGAAGGGATGGACATCGTGACACGACCCAGGATCCTGGTGGTGGGCGCGGGCTTCGCGGGAGTGGAGTGCGTACGGCGCCTGGAACGCCGGCTCTCCCCCGACGAGGCCGCCATCACCCTGGTGACACCGTCCGCCTACCAGCTGTATCTGCCGTTGCTGCCCCAGGTCGCCTCCGGTGTGCTGACACCGCAGTCCATCGCCCTGTCCCTGCGCCGCAGCCGGAAGTACCGCACGCGGATCATCCCGGGCGGAGCGATCGGCGTGGACCTGAAGGCCAAGGTCTGCGTCATCCGCACGATCACCGACGAGCTCGTCGACGAGCCGTACGACTACATCGTGCTGGCTCCCGGGAGCGTCACCCGCACGTTCGACATCCCGGGGCTCGTCGACAACGCCTTCGGCATGAAGTCGCTCGCCGAGGCCGCCTACATCCGCGACCACGTCATCTCCCAGCTCGACCTCGCCGACGCCAGCCACGACCCCGCCGAGCGGGCCTCCCGGCTGCAGTTCGTGGTCGTCGGCGGCGGTTACGCAGGCACCGAGACGGCCGCCTGCCTGCAGCGCCTCACCCACAACGCCGTCAAGCGCTACCCCCGGCTGGATCCGCACCTGATCAAGTGGCACCTGATCGACATCGCCCCCAGGCTGATGCCCGAACTGGGCGAGAAGCTCGGCCGCAGCGCGCAGGAAGTGCTGCGCGGGCGCGGCATCGACATCTCCCTCGGCGTCTCGATCGCCAAGGCGGGCCCCGAGGAGGTGACCTTCACCAACGGGCGGGTGGTCCCCACCCACACGCTGATCTGGACGGCGGGCGTCGTCGCGAGCCCGCTGATCGCCACGCTCGGTGCGGAGACGGTGCGCGGGCGGCTCGCCGTGACCGCCGAGATGAACCTGCCGGGACACGACGGCGTGTTCGCGCTCGGCGACGCCGCCGCGGTGCCCGACAAGGCCAAGGGCGAGGAAGGCGCGATCTGTCCGCCCACGGCCCAGCACGCCATGCGCCAGGGCAAGAAGGTCGCCGA
>NZ_JBQQCE010000666.1:0-3874 GCF_052245645.1 Streptomyces sp. KR55
AACGCTTGCGCAAGCGTTTACGTCCGCCGTCGAGGCCACCCCCACCCACATCCCGTTCAATCACCGACCGCTATCGTTGGAAGGTACCACCCCTCATCCGCACCCGAGCCTTTGACCAGTGGAGACCCCATGTCCGCCCGACCTTCCCTGAGCCGCCGTACCGTCCTGCGAGGGGCGGCCCTCGCGCCGGTCGCCGGGCTCGGGCTCGCGGCCTGTGCCCCGGAGGGCGGGGCGCCGGCCGGTGCGCCCACCGCGCCGGTCGAGCTCGGCGCGGAGACCGAGGTCACGAAGGGGAGCGCCAGGCTGTACCGCGATCACAACGTGGTGGTCAGCCGGGCCGAGGACGGCTCGTTGAAGGCGTACAGCACGATCTGCACGCACGCGGCGTGCCCCATCAACAAGCTGGAGGGGACGAAACTCGTCTGCCCCTGCCACGGCAGCGAGTTCGACGCCACGACCGGCGAGGTGCTGCACGCCCCGGCCACCGTGCCGCTGAGCGAGCTCCCGGTCAGGACCGAGAACGGCAGGATCGTGGCCGGGCCGGGAGCCTGATCTACCGGAGGATCCCCGGCAGAACCTGACGAAGCACTGCTACTCCCAGTCCCAGCCGATGCCGACGATCCCCGACCGCACCCGGGGCTCGACGAGGTGCACCGAATGGTGGCGGCCCGTGAGCGGCAGCTCCTGGCGGCCGCTGCGCGGGGCCGCCGCCGACTGCTGGGTGAACCGGTGGCAGCGCACCGGCAGGGCGTTCTCGTCGAACCGCACCTGAAGGGCGTACTGGCCGCCGGCGGGGCCGAAGCCGCGGACGTACTCGCGCGAGACGCCGGCGGTGCCGTCCTCGACGCCGTAGCGGAAGAGGTAGGTGTCGCCGGCCCGCAGCCGGGTGTCGAAGAGCAGCTCGGCGACGAGCACCCCGGTCTCGTGGTGCCAACGGATGCGTCCTGTGCGGCAGTTCTCCAGTGCGTGCACCCTCACCCGCTCCGGTACGCATCCGGGGTCGCCGTGGTGGACGGCCACGAAGCGGTCGACGCCCTCCCGGTGGGCGCGCACGATGTGGTGCGACTCGCGTCCCATGAGCTCGCGACCCGCCCCGATCCGTACGTGCTCGTGGTGCCCGAGCATGTGCAGCCCGCCGTCGAGGGGCGCGTCCAGCTCGGCGAGCAGCCGTTCCAGGACGCCCGAGGCCTCGACGAGGGCGCGGTAGGAGCGGGCCCCTCGGCGCCGCGCGGAGACCCGCTCGTCGGTGTCGGAGAGCAGCCGGATCAGCGACTCCTCGGGTAGCTGGAGGATCTCCTCCAGGGCCCGTACGGCACGCAGCGACTCGGGGCGCTGGGGGCGCCGGGCGCCCTGCTGCCAGTAACTCAGGCTGGTGACGCCGACCTTCACGCCGTACCGCGACAGATGGTGCTGCACGCGCTGCAGGGGCAGTCCGCGGGCGGCTATCGCGGCGCGCAGCGCGACGTGGAAGGGGCCGCCTTGCAGGGCCGTGTCCAGTTCCGCGGCGGCGGCGACGTCTTCGGCGGCGTCGGCGGCGGTGTCCGCGTGCTGTGTGGCGTGCGGCATGCAGGGGCCTTTCTGTGCTGGATCACAACGGCTGGTCAGACCATTCGCGCGGGTGTCGGGTCCCCCTGCCGGCGTCGGGGCTTCTTCACATCCGTACGCCGCCGTCCCGAGTTCCCCCGCATTGAAGCGTGTTGACCATGCCTCGACAACACCTGATGCCCAACCGTGGCGTCCTCTTGGCCGAGCTTCGACCGGTGTCCTCGGACGGGCGTCCGCCGGCCACCCCGTAGGACCTGCGGGCGTTGTCCACAGGCTCGCCGGAGTGTCACTGCTCGCCAGTAGGGTGTGAGACATGGCCGACCCTTCCAGCTACCGCCCCAAGCCGGGACAGATCCCGGACTCTCCCGGGGTGTACAGGTTCCGTGACGAGCACCGCCGGGTGATCTACGTCGGAAAGGCGAAGAGCCTGCGCCAGCGCCTGGCCAACTACTTCCAGGACCTGGCGGGACTGCACCCGCGCACCCGGACCATGGTCACCACGGCCGCGTCCGTGGAGTGGACGGTGGTGTCCACGGAGGTCGAGGCGCTGCAGCTGGAGTACTCCTGGATCAAGGAGTTCGACCCCCGGTTCAACGTCAAGTACCGCGACGACAAGAGCTACCCCTACCTCGCGGTGACGATGAACGAGGAGTTCCCGCGAGTGCAGGTGATGCGCGGGCATAAGAAGAAGGGCGTGCGCTATTTCGGGCCGTACGCGCACGCGTGGGCCATCCGCGACACCGTCGACCTGCTCCTGCGCGTCTTCCCGGTGCGCACCTGCTCGACCGGAGTCTTCAAGAACGCCGCCCGCACCGGCCGCCCCTGCCTGCTCGGCTACATCGGCAAGTGCTCCGCCCCCTGCGTCGGCCGGGTCGACGCCGAGGAGCACCGGGACCTGGCGGAGGAGTTCTGCGACTTCATGACCGGCCGCACGGGCACCTACCTGCGCCGCCTCGAGAAGCAGATGACCGAGGCGGCCGAGGAGCTGGAGTACGAGCGGGCGGCCCGGCTGCGCGATGACATCGACGCCCTGAAGAAGGCCATGGAGAAGAACGCGGTCGTGCTCGCGGACGCGACCGATGCCGACCTGATCGCGGTCGCCGAGGACGAGCTCGAAGCGGCCGTGCAGATCTTCCACGTCCGCGGCGGACGCGTCCGCGGTCAGCGCGGCTGGGTGACCGACAAGGTCGAGGAGATCACCACCGGCGCCCTCGTCGAGCACGCCCTCCAGCAGCTGTACGGGGAGGAGAACGGTGACGCCGTCCCCAAGGAGGTCCTCGTCCCCGCCCTGCCCGACCCGGTGGAGCCGGTGCAGGAGTGGCTGACCGGGCGCCGGGGATCGATCGTCTCGCTGCGCATCCCCCAGCGCGGCGACAAGAAGGCGCTGATGGAGACCGTGCAGCGCAACGCCCAGCAGGCGCTCGTCCTGCACAAGACCAAGCGCGCCTCCGACCTGACCACGCGCTCGCGCGCCCTGGAGGAGATCGCCGACGCCCTCGAGCTGGACAGCGCACCGCTCAGGATCGAGTGCTACGACATCTCGCACCTCCAGGGCGACGACGTGGTGGCGTCCATGGTCGTCTTCGAGGACGGGCTGCAACGCAAGAGCGAGTACCGGCGCTTCCAGATCAAGGGCTTCCGCGGGCAGGACGACGTCCGCTCCATGCACGAGGTGATCACCCGCCGCTTCCGGCGCTACCTCGCCGAGAAGGAGAAGACCGGCGAGTGGGCCGAGGGCGAGCCCGACCTCACGAACGGCACCGCGGACGCCGCCGGAAACGGCGCACCCACCGCCTTCACCGAGGACGACGGCCGCCCCAAGCGCTTCGCCTACCCCCCGCAGCTGGTCGTTGTCGACGGCGGAAAGCCGCAGGTCATGGCGGCCAAGCGGGCCCTGGACGAGCTCGGCATCGACGACATCGCCGTGTGCGGCCTCGCCAAGCGCCTGGAGGAGGTCTGGCTGCCGGACGACGACGACCCGGTCGTCCTGCCCCGCACCAGCGAAGGCCTCTACCTGCTGCAACGCGTCCGCGACGAGGCCCACCGGTTCGCGATCACCTACCAGCGGACCAAGCGCGCCAAGCGCTTCCGGTCGAGCCCCCTGGACGACGTCCCCGGGCTCGGCGAAACACGCAAACAGGCGCTGATCAAGCACTTCGGGTCGGTGAAGAAGCTGCGATCCGCGACAATCGACAAAATCTGTGAGGTTCCGGGCATAGGCCGCAAAACGGCCGAGACCATCGCCGTGGCCCTTGCCCAGGCGGTTCCGGCCGCGCCCGCCGTGAACACGGCGACCGGAGAGATCATGGATGACGTGGAAGACGGGGCA
>NZ_JBQQCE010000667.1:0-3872 GCF_052245645.1 Streptomyces sp. KR55
GGGCGTTGAAGGAGCCGAGGCCGCGCCAGGACTGGTAGACGCCGGTGACGGTCAGGACGGCCACGCAGACGAAGGCCAGCCGGGAGAAGCGGGTGACGGCGGGGGCGGTGAGGTCCTGCGGGGCGCGGTACAGCACGGTGAGCAGGGCGGTCAGGCCGCCCAGCCAGACGGCCATGGCGAGCAGGTGCAGCACCGAGGAGGTGATCGCCACGGGCACCTGGATGCCGGCGGAGGCGTGCTCGGCGGCGGCCCAGGTGAGGGCGAGGCCGAGGGCGAGGGGGACGCCGAGCACGGCGCGCGGACGGCGCCAGGAGCGTCGTACGAGGAGGAACGCCCCCGCCAGCAGCGCCAGCCGGGCCAGCAGCGCCAGCCCCGGCCTGCTGGTGAGCGTGGCGCGCAGGACGGCCGGGTCGAGGGCGTCGGCGAGACCGGTGCCGCGCTCGTAGGGGCCGCGCAGGAGGAGCAGGGCGGTGGTGGACACCAGCAGGGTGAGACAGGCCACGGGGATCAGCCGGCGCAGGGCCTCGGAGGGGCCGCCGAGGACCGCGGCCGTGAACACGAGGACGCCGATGAGCAGAGCCAGTCCGCCGTACGCGCAGTAGCGGGCGATGTTGTACAGCGAGGTCGCGGCCGGCTCCTCGGCCGGGGCGGTGACGGCGACGGTGGTCGCGGAGGGTTCGCCGACCGAGAAGATGAACGCGCCGGAGACAGGGTGGCTGTCCGCGGAGACCACGCGCCAGGCCACGGTGTACGTGCCGTCCTGCAGGCCGGCGGGCAGCCGCAGCCGGACCGTGTCGGAGCGGCCGTCCACGTGTGCGGCCCCGCTGGTGCGCAGCGGACGGTTGTCGGGGGCGATGACCCGGACCGAGTCGTCGAGCAGGCCGACGGACTCGGTGAAGGTCAGGGTGATGTGCCGGGGGGCGGCGTCGAGGACGGTGCCGTCGCGGGGGTCGGTGCTGCCGAGTCCGGCGTGGGCCGACGCGGGGCCGGCCCCGCCGAGGAGGAGCAGGACCAGCACGGCGCCCAGCAGCACCAGCCGGTGAAGTCGCCGGGGGTGTTCGTGCGCTCCGTGGTCGCCGTCGTCCCGTTGTCCGCCATCGCGCAGCCCCATCGCTTCTCCGTCGTCGGATGTGCCCCTGCGATACGTACGGACGCGGGCGCCGGTGTGCTCACGCACGGTTCACGGGCGGCAGAGTTCCACGATCCGGTCGGCCCGGTCCGGGTAGCGGGCGGTGAGGTCGGCGGCGTCCCCGTGTTCGTATCCCTCGAAGGTGAATCCGGGTGCCATCGTGCAGCCGAAGAACGTCCAGGCGCCGCCCTCGACGACCCGCCCGCCCATCCAGGTGCCGGCCGGCACGGTGAACTGGGGGTGCTGGCCGCCGAGTACGTCCGGTCCGAGCACGGCGGTGCGGGAGGTGCCGTCGGGGGCGAGGAGCAGGAGCTCCAGCGGGTCGCCGAGGTAGAAGTGCCAGACCTCGTCGGTGGGCAGGCGGTGCATTGCGGAGTAGTCGTCCCGTTTGAGCAGGGCGACGATGGCGGTGCCTTCCGGGCGCCCGTCGGGCCGCCGGGGCCCCGCCCAGGTCTCTCGGAAGAGGCCGCCCTCGCGGGGAATCGGCTCCATGGCGTAGTGCGCGACGAGGTCTTCTGGGGTCACGCCGGGAAGGCTACCGCTCGGTCGAGGAAGGCGAGTTGAGCGTGCTTCTCCGGCAGGTACACATCGGGCAGGTCGATCTCCGGCAGCACGACCTTCGGCCCCGCTTCGAAGCCCTGCCGCAGGAAGCGGGCGATCGCCTTCTCGTTGCGCACGTCGGGGTCGACCACGATCCGCTGCCGGTCCAGGGTGAGCAGCACGTATGCGGTGATGGCGGACACCAGCAGCGCCGTCCAGCCAGGGCGTGCGCCGCCCGGTCCGGTGGGCGCGAGCAGCAGGTGGACACCGATGTCGCCGGGCCGGACCTCGTAGCACTCGCCGACCCGGTCCGTGCCGGGCTCGTACGTCTGGAGCAGCGCCACCGGTTCGCCGTCGCGCACGACCAGGTGGGCGTGGTGGGTGTCGAGGGTGTCCATGTGCGCGTAGATGTCGGCGACCTGGTCCCGCGTGAGGCCGTTCATGCCCCAGAAGGCGGCCCGTTCCTCGCTGACCCAGCTGTGGATCACCTCGGCGTCGCCCTTCGCGTCCAGGGGCAGGATGCGGACGGTGCCGAATCCGTCGACCGCCTGTTCGTGGACGGCGGTGCGGGCGGCGTACGGGTCAGACATCGTCGGTCTCCTTCGTCAGACGGGCCCAGTCGGTGACGACGGGCACGAGATCTCCCTTGAGCCACAAGGGGAGTTGATCGCGATGGTGGGGCGAGCCGGGAACGCCGGACGCGCCGAAGGGCACCACCCACAGGCTGTTCTCGCGGCGGGCCAGGTCCCACACGTAACGGGCGGCCGGGCCGCGTGCGGCGCGGTCGGTGAGGCCGGGCACGGCGGAGGTGCACAGCACACAGTCGTGGTCGCCGGACAGGCCGGGTTCGTCGTACGACGTGCCTGCAAGTGCCCGCCAGGGGGCGAGACGGTGGGTGTCGCCCCAGGTGCGCTGCGGCTGCCCGGCGACCTCCCGGACCGCGTCCCGGACGATCGCGGCGCGGTCGATGCCGTACAACTCGTCCGCGCTCAGCAGATGTTCCAGGGCGAGGCCGATGCGCGGGACGAGCGCGAGCCACGGAAGCAGGACCTCCGGGTAGGCGGGCGGCTCGGCCAGTGGGGTGAACGCCGGGTGGGCGGCGAGCCGGCGGACCACCGCGCCGCGCAGCGCCGCGTAGGCGGCGGCCTCGGGGCTGGTCACGTCCATACGGCGGTCCCAGCGCAGGAGGCGGTCGCGCAGGGCGGCGGCGTCGGGGGGCAGGTCGTCGAGGGCCTCGAGGTGGGCGAGGAGGGGCACGGCGGAGGCGAGGTGGGTGTCGGTGTGGATCGCGGGCATGTCGGCCGCCGACCACTGGTCCTTCTCGCCCAGCAGCGCGGCGATCCGGCCGGCGCGGTGCGGCGCGGCGAACTCGACGCCGAGGGGGGTGGCGGGGCCGCGCTGGTTGGCCATCACCGCGATGCCGTCGGTCAGGCCGGCGCGGGGCATCTCGTGCCAGCCGCGCCACTCGTGGCCGGGCTCCCAGGCGGGCACCGGCCGGATGCGGTTGGCCTCGGCGCGCACCGGTACCCGACCCGCGACCCGGTGCAGGGTCCCGCCCTCGGTGTCGGCGGCCTGGACGACGTTGACCGGCTCCGCCCATACGTCAAAGGCGCGGTCGACGTCGGCGACCGTGCGGGCCCGCAGCAGCGGCAGCAGGGCGGCGAAGCCGAGGTCGCCGGTGACGCGGGGCGGGTAGCGGAGGCTGAGGGCGAGGGGGGTGCCGTCGTCGAGCCCCTCGGGTCCACCGGCGACGACCGGTCCCCGTTCGGTCTCGATCACCTCGACCGGCACCCGCTCCGCACCGCCGACCTCGACGAACTCCGTGTGCCGCGCGGCCCGTTGCCAGCGCCCGTCCGGGCCGAGCGCCTCGACACCGGCGCCGGTGCGCCGCAGCCGCTCCCGGTAGAGGTCCTGGTAGTCGGCCATGGCGTTGGTGATGGCCCAGGCGACCGTGCCGGTGTGGCCGAAGTGGGCGATGCCGGGGACACCGGGGACGGCGAGGCCGACGACGTCGAACTCCGGGCAGCACAGGCGGATCTGCTGGTACACGCCGGGGTCCTCGATGAACCGGTGCGGGTCGCCCGCGATGACGGCCTGTCCGGTGACGGTGCGTTCGCCGGCGACCAGCCAGCCGTTGCTGCCGGAGGTGCCGGGACCGTCGGTGGCGAACAGCCCCACCGCCTGCGGTCCCAGGTGCCGTACG
>NZ_JBQQCE010000668.1:0-3861 GCF_052245645.1 Streptomyces sp. KR55
GGACCCCCATCGCGTCGACTCCCTCCTCCGCCTTGCAGCTGGACACACCAGCCCCCGATCACCTGCGCTGATAGGGCGCCGCCGATTTCCTGCGGCCTGATCCGCCGGACAGGCCCTACTCGCCGATGCCCGCCAGATCCCGCAACCGGCGCGCCTGAGCGGCGCGTTCGGCGACCCGCTGCTCCTCGTACGTACGCTCTCCCGCACCCTGCAGCAGGGCCTTGGTCTCGATGACCGCGTCCCGCGGCGCGGCAAGGAGCGCCGCCGTCAGGTCCCGTACGGCGCCGTCGAGTTCGGCTGGCGGCACGGCGACGTTCGCCAGCCCCGTACTCACGGCCTCCTCGGCCTGTACGAAGCGCCCGGTCGCACAGATTTCGAGCGCGCGGGCATAGCCGACGAGCCCGACCAGCGGATGGGTGCCGGTCAGGTCCGGCACCAGCCCCAGGCTGGTCTCGCGCATGGCGAACTGCACGTCGTCCGCGACGACGCGCAGGTCACAGGCGAGGGCGAGTTGGAAGCCCGCGCCGATGGCATGCCCCTGCACCGCGGCGATGGACACGATGTCGCTGCGCCGCCACCAGGTGAACGCCTCCTGGTACTCGGCGATGGTCGCGTCCAGCTCGGCGTCACCGCCGCGCGCGAGGTCGATGAAGGACGGCTCGCCCTCGAAGCCCTCGGGCGTGAACGCCTGCCGGTCGAGCCCGGCCGAGAAGGACTTGCCCTCGGCGCGCAGCACAACCACGCGGACGGAGCCCGGCAGCAACCGGCCCGCCTCGGCCAGCGCCCGCCACAGAGCGGGGCTCTGCGCGTTGCGCTTGGCCGGATTGGTCAGCGTCACCGTGGCGATGGCGTCGTCGACGGTGAGCCGTACGCCGTCCTTGTCGAGTACCGGGTCGAGCGAAGCCATGGGGCGCCTCCGATGGGTGCGGTCATCGTGAGTGCCGTACGACGGCACTCATAAGTGACTGCACAGTAACCACCCAGCCGATCACCTGACCGACCGGGTGGCCACCATCGAAGCCGAGGGGCCTCGCCCGGGGGTCAGGCCGAAGCGGCCTTCTTGCCCCGTGTCGCCCCGCCACGCCCACGGAGCGTGACGCCCGACTCGCTGAGCATGCGGTGCACGAAGCCATACGAGCGGCCGGTCTCCTCGGCCAACGCCCGGATGCTCGCACCGGCGTCGTACTTCTTCTTCAGGTCTGCCGCGAGCTTGTCGCGCGCGGCGCCGGTCACCCGGCTGCCCTTCTTCAGAGTCTCGGCCACCCGTGCCTCCTCATGGGAAGTGCGCTCTGGTCCCCTCATGATCACCCCTCCGGGGCTTCATGGCCACCCATTCGGCAAGGTCCGTGGGTGAGGGTTTTGACGACAGGAGCACATCCCCACAAGCGGAATCTGCACTTCCACCAGGTGATGTGCATACGTCCGAACGGGTTGTTCCGTGAATCACCAGGTCAGGAACGGGGCGCGGCCGACCCCTTGTCGACAAAGGGATCGGCCGCGAAACCGGTGTAGGACACACCGGGGTACGAGGAGATCTCACACAGATGATGGATCACCGATGGGCCGAATGATCCATACGCGTGGATCACTCATTCGATCAAGCGGCACTGACCGCCCCCGCCGGCTCAGGCGAGCGCGACCAGATCGGCGTAGTCGGCGCCCCACAGGTCCTCGACGCCGTCCGGCAGCAGGATGATCCGCTCCGGCTGGAGCGCCTCGACGGCGCCCTCGTCGTGGGTGACGAGGACGACGGCGCCCTTGTAGGTGCGCAGCGCGCCGAGGATCTCCTCGCGGCTGGCCGGGTCAAGGTTGTTCGTCGGCTCGTCGAGGAGCAGGACGTTGGCCGACGACACCACGAGGGTGGCGAGGGCGAGGCGGGTCTTCTCGCCGCCGGAGAGGACCCCGGCCGGCTTGTCGACGTCGTCGCCGGAGAACAGGAACGAGCCGAGCACCTTGCGGACCGCGACCAGATCCATGTCGGGCGCGGCCGAGCGCATGTTCTCCAGCACCGTGCGGTCGGGGTCGAGCGTCTCGTGCTCCTGGGCGTAGTAGCCCAGCTTGAGGCCGTGGCCCTCGATCACCGCGCCGGTGTCGGGCTTCTCGACCCCGGCCAGCAGGCGCAGCAGGGTGGTCTTGCCGGCGCCGTTGAGGCCGAGGATGACCACGCGGGAGCCCTTGTCGATGGCCAGGTCGACGTCGGTGAAGATCTCCAGCGAGCCGTACGACTTGGACAGGCCCTCGGCGGTCAGCGGGGTCTTGCCGCAGGGCGCGGGCTCGGGGAAGCGCAGCTTGGCGACCTTGTCCGACTGGCGGACGTCCTCGAGGCCGGACAGCAGCTTCTCCGCGCGGCGGGCCATGTTCTGCGCGGCGACCGTCTTGGTGGCCTTGGCGCGCATCTTGTCGGCCTGCGCGTTGAGTGCGGCGGCCTTCTTCTCCGCGTTGGCCCGCTCCCGCTTGCGGCGCTTCTCGTCGGCCTCGCGCTGCTGCTGGTAGAGCTTCCAGCCCATGTTGTAGATGTCGATCTGTGCGCGGTTGGCATCCAGGTAGAACACCTTGTTGACGACCGTCTCGACCAGGTCGACGTCGTGGGAGATCACGATGAAGCCGCCGCGGTACGTCTTGAGGTAGTCCCGCAGCCAGATGATCGAGTCGGCGTCGAGGTGGTTGGTGGGCTCGTCGAGCAGCAGCGTGTCCGCGTCGGAGAACAGGATCCGGGCCAGCTCGATACGGCGGCGCTGACCGCCGGAGAGCGTGTGCAGCGGCTGGCCGAGCACCCGGTCGGGCAGGTTGAGCGCGGCGGCGATGGTGGCGGCCTCCGCCTCGGCGGCGTACCCGCCCTTGGTGAGGAACTCCGTCTCCTGCCGCTCGTACTGCCGGAGCGCCTTCTCGCGGGTGGCGCCCGTGCCGCCCGCGATGCGCTGCTCGTTCTCGCGCATCTTGCGGATCAGTACGTCCAGGCCGCGGGCGGAGAGGATGCGGTCGCGGGCGAGGATGTCGAGGTCGCCGGTGCGGGGGTCCTGCGGGAGGTAGCCGACCTCGCCGGAGCGGGTGACGGCGCCGGCGGCGGGGATGCCCTCGCCGGCCAGGACCTTGGTGAGGGTGGTCTTGCCGGCGCCGTTGCGGCCGACCAGGCCGATGCGGTCGCCCTTGGCGACACGGAAGGTTGCGGATTCGATGAGGACGCGGGCACCGGCGCGCAGCTCGATACCGTAGGCGGAGATCACGGACAGACTCCAGGGCGGGTTGTGAGGCGGGACAGGCGGCTGAGGGACTTCCCGCCGTCTAATGCACGAGGAGAATGGCCATGGACCCAGTCTAACGGGGAGCTGCAACCACTTTTTGCGGGTTCAGATGTTCGGGCCCGCGACCGAGCCGTCGACGGACCTCGTTGCCCAGGGGCCTGCGGTGCGGGGCGATCCGGCCCAGGTCGTCGACGGCGACGAGCTGCGCGGTCCACGCGTCCCGGGCGCAGGGCTGGGCGATCAGCAGGGCTCCGCCGCGGTGCAGCGCACGTTCGGGCGCGAACCGGCATCCATTGCGGGCGGGCAGCACCCAGCGCAGGTCTCCGTCGGCGGTGCGGTACGCGGCGACGCGGCGCGGGGTGAGGACGGCGAGGATGCCGCGGCCGAGGGGGCGCAGCACGCCGGTGCCGCCGTGGGCCGCGAGCCAGTCGGCGGATGCGGGCAGGGCGCGGTGCCAGCGCACG
This sequence comes from Streptomyces sp. KR55, assembly GCF_052245645.1. Taxonomy (NCBI): domain Bacteria; kingdom Bacillati; phylum Actinomycetota; class Actinomycetes; order Kitasatosporales; family Streptomycetaceae; genus Streptomyces; species Streptomyces sp. KR55. The sequence continues at coordinate 3,707 of NZ_JBQQCE010000668.1, forward strand.
GACCTGCCGTCGGTGGCGGTGACGAAGCCGTCGTCCCAGAGCGTGATCGCCTCCCCGCGCGCGGGGAGCACGGTGAGTGGCAGCCGGTCGTCCCGAGCGTGACGCCAGTGGACCTCACCGGTCGTCGGGTCGTCCGCCTCGACGGTCCCATCGTG
>NZ_JBQQCE010000669.1:0-3847 GCF_052245645.1 Streptomyces sp. KR55
CTGTGCGTGGGGAGTATGGTGAGTGGTCGCTGGCCGTTATGAGTGTGGCGCCAGCGGATCTCGCCGGTTGTTGGGTTGTATGTCTTGGCGGTTCTGTCATGGGTGCGCAGTTTCGTCGGGTGCTCTCCGCGCGCGTGGACGGTGAGGCGGTCTCCGTAGGGGGCGGGGCGCGCCTGGTGGGCGGCGGCGAGGAGGGGGGCCGCGAGGAGGAGGGCGGCTCCGGCGACCATAAGGCGGCGGAGGGTGCGCAGCGGGGCCTTCGAGACCGGGGCGTGGGGGCTCGTCCGCGTCACCTCGACCGGCAGAACGATCACCACGCCCCCTTCGTCCGGAGCCCACTGCTCGCCGCTTCCCACGCGGACAGGCGCAGAGCGTAGTCACGCGCGGGACGGGGCGCGGGGTGCACCGTCGGGACACGACGCGGGGGCGAGGGCGGGTCCCCCGTTCGGACGCCCGCCCGGCGAGGATGACGCCAGGGGACGACGCCGGCCGAGGGCGGAGCCTCCGTGCAGCCTCCCCGCGTCAGCTTCCTCCCCGGTCGCAGGGCGTTGTCAGTGGCGGGTGCAAGACTGAGCAACAGGCAGCATTTCCGGGCTTGTTTCCGGGATTTCCGGGATTTCCGGACTGGAGATCCCGGCATTTCGGGCAGCGCTACACAAGGGAGTGATCGGCATGGCAGGCACCGGCGGTGGGCGTCCGAGCATCTTTCCGACGCTGCTGTACTCGGACGCGAAGGCGGCGATCCGGCAGCTGACGGAGGCCTTCGGCTTCACGGAACTGTCCGTGTACGAGAGCGAGGACGGCACGGTGATGCATGCCGAGCTGGTCCAGGGCAACGGCGCGGTGATGCTCGGCTCGAAGGGCCGCGGCGGCCGCTTCGACGAGGCGATGAAGGGCGCGGGCCCGACGGGGGTGTACGTCGTCGTGGACGACGTCGACGCACACCACCGGCGCGCCGTGGACCACGGCGCGGAGATCCTGATGCCCCCGACGGACCAGGACTACGGCTCGCGGGACTACATGGCCCTGGACCTCGAGGGCAACATCTGGAGCTTCGGGACGTACGGCCCGCAGATAGAGGCCTGAGGCGGATCAGCTGCCCCCGGTGTGCACCTGGAAGGCCGCGCGGCGCACGGCCTTGGCCAGGGCGGGGTCGGGGTGGGCTGCGGCGAGCGCGACCAGGACCTGGACGGTGCGGGGATGGCCGACCGCGCGCACCTCGTCGAGCAGCGCGGGCACCGTCGGCTGCACGGCGGACTCCAGATGCCGGACGAGCAGGGGCGCCTCACCGTGGTCGGCGACGGCGGCCGCCGTGTCGACCCACAGCCAGGTGGCCTCCTCCCGGGTGAGCACCTCGTGGGCGTCCTCCGGGTCGGCTCCGTCGTGTTCGGCGAGCCACAGCAGGGCGTACGGCCGCAGGGTCGGCTCGTCGAGCGCGGTGCGTACGTCGGGCTCGGCGGGGGCGCCGACGACGCGCAGCGCCTCGAAGGCGAGGCCGCGCAGCAGGGCGTCCTCGCCGCGGGCGGCGTCGAGGAGTTCGGTGACGGCGCTGCCGACGGGGCGGGCGGCGAGCCAGGCGCGGTACTCGGCGCGGGCCGCGTTCGGGCGCAGCTGGGCGCAGCCGCGGAGCATGTCCTCGGCGGCCGCCTCGATGTTCCCGGCGGGGCTCTGCGCGGCGACGCAGATCTGCTCCAGCTTGACCCAGACCGCCCAGCTGCCCAGCGGGGTGAGGGTGGCCTGGCCGTCGCCGTAGGTGAGTGCGCCGACGGAGGCGAGGGCGTGCAGGGCCCAGTCGAGGAGAGGGGCCAGTTCGGCGTCGTCCCCGGGAGGCTCGGGGTGCGTCGCAGGATGCGCCGGACCGGCGCCGGTGGGGGGCGCGGGGGCCGGGATGCGCGCGGGTTCGCGTGGCGGGCCGTAGGGGACTTCGCAGCGCTCGGTGCGCAGTTCCCTGACGCGTTGTGCCAGCAGGTCGAGGAGCTGCTCGACGGGGACCGGTCCGGCGGACAGCTGGAGGAAGGAGAGCACCTGAGGCATGGCCGAGACGACCTCGGCGACGGCGGCGGGCTCGTGGTCGGCGGGTTCCGGGTGGGCGAGCGACCAGGCGTCGAACAGGGCGACCCAGCCGCGCAGCACGGCGGTGTCGTCACGGTCCCAGGCCCGCAGCCGCCAGCCGGGGCGGGCGCTGTCGCCGTGCACCTCGACGAGGCCGGCGAGGCGGGCGGTGTCCCAGTCGGCGCGGACCTGGGCCGGCGTCAGACCCAGGTGCTCGGCCGCCCGTTCGGCGGTCGCGTCGGCCAGGGGGGCCTTGCCGTCGGAGGTGGCGTTGTCCCTGCCGGGGCCGAATGCGGTGTCGGCCCAGCGGGCGACGCGGGCCGCGCCGGCCAGCCTGGAACGTGCCATTCCAGCCAGCTCCGAGGGGGCAGGTGTGCCCTCCGGCGGGCGGGGCGCGGGGCGGCGCGAGCGCCGCTGGTTCATCGCTCGGGGGGCGGCGGCCAGGGGTCGCGGGCGGACGAGTCGAAGCCTGGAGTCGCGCGGGATACGGGACGTCACGGGTGCAGTCTTCCGGTTGACGGTCCGAAAACCCAAACGGAATGTCACGGGCGGCAACGGGACTGGCCAACGCAGGGCTCTTCCGGCGGCTGTGGGCCGAGATCCGGACAGTGGTACGGCGTTAAACGGAACCGTCGCGGCCGGGACTCACATCAGCGGTGTCAGGAAGCGGCGGAGGGCTTCCTCGTATGCCGACGGGTCGGCGTTCCACAGGGCGCTGTGCGGGGCCTGCCGGACGGTGTGGAGGGCGACCAGGTCGGGGCGGCGTTCGGCCAGGCGGCGGGAGTAGGCCCAGGGGGCCACCGTGTCGTCGGGGCCGTGGAAGATCAGGGTCGGGATCTTGAGGCGTTCGGGGTGGGCGGCCTCGTCGATGCGGTCGCCGTACAGACCGGTGCGGCCCTGGGCGGCGCGCACGGCCAGCGGCAGCAGGGGTGCGGGCATCCGCCGGGCCGCGGCCAGGGCGCGCAGCGTCGCCTCCCAGTTGAGGACCGGGGAGTCGAGCACGAGGCCGCGGATGCGGTCGCGGTCGGCGGAGTGCGCGGCGGCGCGCAGGGCCATGGTGGCGCCGGTCGACCAGCCGTACAGCACGACCCGCTCGGCGCCGTACCGCACGGCGTAGCGGATCGCCGCGTCCAGGTCGCGCCACTCGGTCTCGCCGAGATGGTTCAGGCCGTCGGGCGGGCGGGGTGCGCCGGGGTCGCCGCGATAGGCGAGGTCGAGCACGGGGAAGCGGAGGCCGTGCAGGAACTCCATGACGTTCATGGGGTGTTCCCTCGTCGCGCCCAGGCCGTGCGCGGTGATCACCCAGATGTCCCTGGCGGCGGGCACGAACCAGGCGGGCAGGACGCCGAGTTCACCGGGCACGTCGACGTCGGTGTGGTCGAGACCGAGGGCTGCGCCGGGGTCGCCGATGTGCAGGTTGGGAGTGAGCCACACCTTGTCGCCCGGCTCCAGGCTGCCGTGCGTGACGCGCTCCAGGCGGCGGACGACGGCGTCGGCGGGGTGCGGGGCGCTGTCCAGGACGGGGCCGACGACCGCGTGGGATCCGTCGCCGGAGAGGCCGTAGGTGCCGGGGCGCTGGGAGGCCAGGGCGCGGGTGAGGGTGACGCGGCCCGCGGCCGTGCCGTGCACGGTGAGCCGGGGTTCGGTGGGCAGGGGCCGGCCCGGCGGCGCCTTCAGTGCGGCGCCGCTGGCGAACCGGCCGGCGGCCACGGCGGCGGCGCCGGCCGCGGTCATCGCGGTGACGGCGGCGGCCGCCGCTTTGACAGTGCGCACGGATCCAGTGTCCTGGCGGACG
>NZ_JBQQCE010000067.1:0-28349 GCF_052245645.1 Streptomyces sp. KR55
AGGTAGAGGCCCAAGTGCTTTTTCCGCCGGACGGGTTCGGGCCTGTCCGGAGGGTGGGGCTCGGCCACGGCGCCGGGCTGGGGCCCGGGCTCGTGGCCGTTGACGACGGCGGCCTGCGGGGGCGGGCCGCCGTCGCCCTCGCTGTCCTCTTCGCCTTCTTCGGCGAGTAGCTGTCTCAGTGCTTTTACGTGGGCTCGCTGGGCGCGCACCTGCCTTTCGATCCCTGTGATCTGTCGCCTGACCTCGGCCAGTTCGCCGAGGAGGCGCCGCAAGAACAGACCCCCATTGATGGTGATGACGCCGAGCGCGACCGCGACAATGACCCAAGCCATTCCCGTTCCCCTGTCTGCGTGCGCGTCGGGTCTCGTACATGTGGGCGTATGTACGGGGCACTGATCGTGCGTCCGCTATGACTCCGCGTCACGCATATTCACAGGGAATGTGACTGAACCGTTATGAAATTTGGTGAACAAGCCTCACTTACCAGGTCAGAGGCCGGTTGCGGTCAGCCTGTGCGCCGTGGCCCCCGGGGCTCGCCGGCCTTTCGGGCTCGGCGCCGAGCGATCACCTCGTAGTCGGCGGCGATCTCCCGCAGCACGTCGAACCGGTCCTCGGGGTCCACGTCCTCAAGGGCTGCTTCGATCATGCGCCGGACGTGCGGCGGCGCCGCACGTAGCGCCGCCGGCATGGGCGGTGACTGCTGCGCCTCCTGGAGCTCCCGCTCCCGCAGGATCGCGGCAGCGTCCGGATGGTGTTCCTCCAGCCGGTCGGCGCTAATGCTGACCGTGTGCGCCATGGCTGCCACCGTGGCCGCCTTGCCGGGCACGCGCTTGCGGTTGGCGCCGCGCCCGCGGTAGCCGGCCTCGATCTGCCGCCAGCTGCTCCCGGAGAACTTGAAGGGCATGTGGCTGGCGGCCACCTCGGGGCTCCAGCCTTTCGCCTCGCGGGCGAGTCGGATGAGTGTCCCGTAGCCCGGCGGGCTGTGGTCCCGCTCCGGTGTCTCCATGGTCTCCCCCTCGTGGTTACCCGTGGTCACTTGTACTTTCTCGAACTTTATTGAAGGTCACCAGGTGACGCGAGGGCGTGCACGACTTCATCACATCTAGTAGAGGTGGCCACGACTAAGCACTTGTGAAAACTAGTGGCGAGTCGTACAGTCATCCGCATGAACGAAGACCCGAGAGCCTTCCGCAGACGACGGATCGAGGCCGGTCTCAGCCAGACCGACCTCGCCGAGAAGGCCGGGGTCAGCAAGTCGCACGTCTCCGATGTCGAGAACGGGCGCGCCGGTTTCTCCCCGAAGAACCTCAAGGCGATCGCCGACATCCTCGGCTGCACGATTCGTGACCTGCTGCTCCCGGAACGGGACGACACCCCGGAGCCCGCAGCGGCCGGCAGGGGCGTGAACTGATGCGCGCCCGCATCGACGCCGTGTGCCGGTGGGTGTGCAACTGCGGCCACCGCAACCCGATCTGGCGGGCGCAGTGCCGCGTATGTGGCGCGGACCGCGAGTTCAAGGCGGGTGCGGCATGAGCCGCGAGGTCGTGCTGCGGATTCAGCCCGGCGAGTCCGTCGATGCCTTCACCAGCCGGATCGCCGCCGCCGCGCCGCCGCTCACCCCGCAGCTTGCCGACCGGCTGCGCTCTCTGCTCGCGATCGACACCGAGCCGCCGGCCGAACGCGCCGCTCCTGCGCAAGCACCTCGCGCGAAGGCCGCCTGACAGCAATGAGGGCCCGCCGTGCCCCCGGCGAGCCCTCCGCCCACCAGCCCATCACCTGAAGCGAACTGAGGTGGACGCGATGAACCCCATCGTCGCACACGTCCCCCGCGTCGGCGGGGGTCAGAGCCCCGCCGAGGCTGAGCGCAACGACCTGCGTGACCTGCTGGCCGCCGTCCTGGAGGCCCTGGACATGCCGTTCGACCCCATGCGCGACCTGACCGCCATGCTGCGGATCGGCGCGGTCACCGGCACTCTGCGCGACGTCCTCAACGGCAGTGCGACCAACGGCATCCCGTGGGAGACGGACTACCTCCGCAAGGAGATCGCTCGGCTCGCCGCAAGGGGCTGGTGAGCGCCATGCCTGAGCCGCTGACCGACGCATACCTGAAGGAGATTCAGGACCGCGTCACCGCCGCGCCCAAGGGCCCCTGGGAGGTAGAGCCGAACGACTACGGCCTGCCGGACCAGGTCGGCCCCGTCGCCTACATCCAGACCTGGGTCGACTCGGAGCTGGTGCCGACCGTCGAGTTCATCGGCCACGCGCGTACCGACGTCCCGGCGCTGCTCGGCGAGGTCGCCCGCCAGCGGATCGAGATCGAGTACCTGAAGCGGCGCGTCCAGCGGCTGGAGAGCGCCGAGGGCGGTGCCCGCCATGGCCAGTGACCTCGCCTTCCCTTGGGCCCGCGAGTACGACGCCGACCAGCTCGCCGCGTTCATCGAGGACCTGTGGGGCGCTGCCTCCGGCGACAACGACCTCGACACCCTCGACGCGATCGAAAAGGTCATCGCCGAGCACCGGCCCGATCCGGTGCCGTGCCCGCTGACGGCCCGCCAGATCGAGGTGCTGACTCAGCTCGCCACCGGTGAGACGTACGAGAGCGCCGCACGCAACTTGGGCGTCTCCGTGAGCAGCTTCAAGCGGCACTGCGAGGCGATCTACACCCGGCTCGGAGTGCGCAACATGACCCAAGCAACGGTCATCGCGGCAGACCTCCGCTGGCTGCCCGGCATCCCCGTTCCGGTGCCGCCGCCGCGAGCCCGGAAGCTGGGCCCGCACAGATGGCGCGCCATTTACCGCAAGCACGTGGCGCAGATGCGCAAGCGACCCCGCCACCCCGTGGAGATCGGTCCGTACAGCTCGTGCAGCGGGGCCCGCAACGCGGCCTGGCGCATGAACAAGGGCCTGCTCAGCCAGTTCCAGCCCACCGGTGCCTTCAACGCTCAGGCCGTCCGCAGCGACAGCGGCCACTGGGTCGTCCTCGCCCGCTACCTCGGCACCACCGACACCGCAGAGAGGGAAGAGTCATGAGCGCCCGCACGCTCAACTACCGGGGCCGTGTCGTGTCCGGTCACGGGCCGCAGGACGAATACGCCCGCGCCCAACTACTACTGCTGGCCCCGCAGTTCCCGCCCGGCGCCCGCATCGCCCACGCCTGCGGCCGTGAAGGAACCGTCGCCCTGGACCAGCCGGAGCACGTCCCCGGCGTGTTCAACGGCCAGCCCACCGCCGTGTGCGTAGTGGACGACGAGCCGATGGTGTTCGCCCACTGGGACAACGAGAGCGAGATCACCTGGGGCGTCTGGGTGCCCGTCGCCAAGATCCGGCGCGGCTCGGCCCCGGCCGTGAACCGGCCCGGCAACAAGGCCCGGATCGGCGGTCGGCGATGAGGTACGCAGTCATCGCCCCGGACGGCGAACTAACCCACCACGACGGCGACCTCGACTGGGATGCGGTCATCGGTCCGGAGGGCAAGGCACGCGTCCGCCTGCCCGGCCAGGCCGTGGCCGGTTGGGTCAACGACGTCGGCCTGTACTTCCCGGAGCGCTACCCGCGCAACGTCGTCGGCTCCTGCGTGCTCGCCGCCCTCGGTGCCAACGTCCAGCCGTACGCCGGACCGGCCGTATTCACCGGCTGGAACCCGGAACACACCCCGCTGGGCCTGCCGGAGATCGAGTCCCTGCCTCAGCCCGTCGAGCACCTCGACACCGTGCACGGCGACGTCCTCAAGGCCCTCGCCGGACAGACGCCGCGCGAGATGTCCCCGAGCTGGGCTGAGCAGATGCGGGAGATCGCCGAGCACGCCCGCACCGCACCCACCCCCGGCATCACCATCCGGACGGTGACGCTGCGATGACCACCCGCCCGGCGTCAAAGCCGACCGCCGCCGCCGTCGCGAACCCGGCTGCCGCGGAAGCCAAGGCAGGAGAGGAGCACGTCCGTACCTCTGCTCTGGTGACCCCGCCTGCGCCGGGCGGGTCCCAGACCGCTCGCCCGGAGTCAACGTCACCCGCAGGCGTCCGCAGCGCCGCGGGAGCCAAGGCCGGAGAGGAGCCGACCGACAGACCGGCTCCGAAGACCCGCCCTGCTCCGGGCGAGCCCACCGCCGGGACGGAGTCAACCCCCACGGTCGCCGTCCCGGCCACCCCCACCGCACGCCTGCTGCTGCCCGCCGGTGCCCCCGCCGCCGAGTGGCACGCCGCACGGCAGACCGGCATCGGCGGCAGCGACGTCGCCGCGATCCTCGGCATGGACGGCCACGGCGGCGCCCTGCGCGTGTGGCTGGAGAAGACCGGACAGGCCCGCCCTCAGCGTGACGCCCGGCTGGAGCGTTCCGCCCGGCGCGGCCACGCACTGGAAGGCCTGATCGCCGAGTTCTTCGCCGAAGACACCGGCCTCACCGTGCTCGACTCCCCGGGCACGCTCCAGCACGTCGACCACCCGCACTGGATTGCCAACCCGGACCGTCTCGTCGTCGCCCCCGACGGCAGCTCCCGGGATGAGCTGGGCGTGCTGGAGTGCAAGTCCCGCACCTGGCGCTCGGCCCGCGTCGAGGGCTGGCACAGCGATGAAGCCCCGGACCGGCCCGCCATCCAAGGCCACTGGTACCTGACCGTCTCCGGCTACCGCTTCGGCTATGTCGCCGGGCTCATCGACGACGACCTGACCTGGTTCCGGCTGGAGCGCGACGACGAGCTGTGCGGCCTGCTCGCCGACGCCGTTGACAGGTTCTGGCACGACCACGTGCTCACCGGCATCCCGCCGGAGCCGGACGGCACCGAGGCCACCACCGAGCTGCTGGCGCGTCTGTGGGAGGCCCGGCCCGACGCGGTCGCCGAGGTCGACCCGGCGGCCACCGCCGAGCTGCTCACCCGCCGCGCTGTGCTGAAGGACCGCATCGGCGAGCTGGGCCGCGAACTGGGCACCGTCGAGAACCGGCTCAAGGCGCAGCTCGGCGAGGCGGAGATCGCCGTCCACCTGGGCCGCGAGCTCTACAGCTGGAAAGCCAACGGCACCCTCGCCACCGCCCGCCTGGCCGCGGATCACCCCGAGCTGGTCGCCAAGTACCGCAAGACGGTCGACGTCCCGGACTGGGACGCGATCGCCGAGCACCACCCCGAGACCTACCGCGCCCATCGAGCCCGCGTCCTGCGCGTGCCCTCGGAAGGAACATCATGAGCAACACCCTCAAGGACCGCGTCCGCGAAGCCACCAGCGACGAGACGACGTCGACCGACATCGCCCTGCGCGACGAGGACCTGGCCTGGCTGGCCAGCCACCAGACCTACTTCACCGACGCACTGCCCCGGCACGTCGACAAGACGCACTTCATCGCGACCGCCCGGGCCCTGTGGCCCAACCTGCGCAAGGCCAAGGTCAACCCGAACAGCTTCATCGTCGCCCTGCTCGCCTGCGCCCGCTTCGGCCTGGAGCCCGACGGCAAGCAGGCCGCGATCGTCCCCTACAAGGGAATCGCCACATTTCAACCGATGTATCAGGGCTTCATCGACCTGATGTACCGGTCCGGCCGCGTCGAGTCCGTGCACTTCAACTGGATCCGCGAGGGCGACACCTGGAACTACGACGCAGGGGCCCGGCCGCCGGCGGACTTCACACACCGGCCCAACCTGCTGCGGGCCGGGGACAACGAGGCCCGGCCGCTGCTGGCGTACGCGTTCGCGTGGCTGAAGGGCGGCTCCCGCTCGCAGGTCATCTTCCTCAACCGGCAGCAGGCCGAGGAGATCCGCAACAAGCACTCCAAGTCGTACGCGAAGGCCGAGCGGGAAGGGACACGCGACAGCACGTGGCACGAGCACTTCGACGCCATGTGGGCCAAGTCGTGCGTCCGCCGCCTCGCCAAGGTGGTGCCCACCTCGCCGGAACTGATCGAACTGCTGCGCGCCGACGAGGACGCCGAGCAGGGCGTCACGCCCACCATCATCCGCACCCTGCCGTCGGCCGAGCAGGCCGAGCCGGACGGAGACGCTTCTGGTGAGCCGCCCGTTGACGCCGAAGTCGTCGGCGACGACCAGCCGGAGGGCGGCGAGCAGCAGGCGCAGGCTGCCGCCTGGCCGAGGACCGCCCAACCCGGATCCCGTGACACCGACGGCAGCGAGGCCGGTGAGTCGGCATGAACCACGTGGACGAGGCCGACGCGCTCGCCCGCGCCTTCACGGAGCGCGGCATCAAGGCCTTCACCAGGGAGCAGTACTCCCGGCAGGGGATGCTCGATGCGATCCGCGAGAACCGGCGGCGCAACACCGACACGGCCCGCATCCGCTTCCTGAGCGAGGCCGCCCGTGCGCTCGCCGATGACATCACCCAGGTCGTCGATCTCCCCGCGAGCGACGTCGCCTCCGTACTGCTGGCTGCTGGTGGATCGGTCGGCGTACTCGCTGAGCTGAACGGCCTGCGTGGCACGAGCGTGGCGGGCGTCCTCCAGTACACCGCCGACGAGCTGGACCGGCGCGCGAACGGCGGTGAGACGCCGTGACCGCCCCCGCTCTGACGCTCACTGTCTACGGCACCCCGGCCCCGCAGGGCTCGAAGAACCGCAACGCGCACGGCGCGCTGTACGAGTCGTCGGCCGCCGTGAAGCCGTGGCGTGAAGCCGTGAAGACGGCCGCCCTGGACGCGCTGCACCACGACGACGCCTGGACGGCGCTGGACGGCGCGGTGTGGCTGGACGTCCAGTTCAGCCTCCGACGCCCGAAGCACCACTTCGGCACGGGCAGGAACGCGGGCCGACTGAAGCCATCAGCGCCGCCGTACCCGACCAGCACGCCGGACCTCGACAAGCTGGTCCGCTCCACGCAGGACGCCTTGAAGGACGCCGGCGTGGTCGCCGACGACAGCGTCGTCGCCACCCTGTCCGCCTCCAAGGTCTACGTGCTCTGGGGCGACGCCCTCCGTACGCCCGGCGCCGTCATCAAGGTCTGGCGCCTGACCGATTTCCTGAAGGAGCCCCAGCAGTGACCCAGTTGAAGTTCGACGCCAAGGTTTCCGCGTCGGCACAGGAGGCGCTGGAGAAGCACATCCGGCCGGTGTACGACGTGCCCGCCTCCCGGCGCCTGTTCATCGGTGAGTTCGCCGCGATCGAGCGCACCGAGCCCGCGCCCGGCACGGAGAAGGAAGCGTCGGTCAAGGTCCGCATCGTCTCTCTGGAGCTGCCCAACGAGGCGCAGGAGGGCTACGTGCGGGAGGCGCTGCGGTTCCTGCACCTCCAGCGCACCGCACGCGGAACGCTCGACGACGACGGCCAGCTGGAGCTTGACGAGTCCACGCTGCGCCTGACCGGCGGCCAGCTCGCCTACTTGGAGACCGCCCGTCTGCGGGCCGCGCTGAACCACTGGGCGTCGTACGCCCGGCGGGTGCTGCACACGCCGAACCTGACGGTCAGCGAGGTGCTGCACGAGATGAAGACCGTCGCCGACGGGCTGAGTGCTGCCCTCGATGGCGCCCGTGGGGACGACTCCTGACACCCCTGACACGCCCCTGATCTCAACCCGACTGCCCTTGAAGGGAGGTGACCCCCATGCCTCAACGCGTCCGCGTACCCCTTCGCGTCATCGTCGGCCACTACGCCGACGCGACGGTGAGCGTCTACACGAAGGTGGCCGCGCTGGACCGGCGCGACACCGGCTGTGAGGCGGGGGTCGCCTACCTCGCCGGTCTGCTCGGTCTGGCGCGCTCCACTGTCGAACGCGCGCTGACGCAGCTGATGCGCCCGGCGCCGGACGACGACATCGTGGAGCTGACGAGCCAGCGGCGCACGCGCCAGGGCGGCGACGGCTGGACGGCGGTGCGCCGGATCCGCGCCACCAACTGGCGGCGTGAGCACGGAGCATGGGTGCCCAGCCGCGCCGCCGAGTCGCTGAGCCCGCGCCAGCTGCGCACCTACGCCGCCCTGGCGTACGCCACGGCCACCGGCACCCACATAACCCTGGCCGAGCTGGCGCGCGTCCTGCGCCACCGGTCCGGGCAGAAGGCCGGCCAGCCCCTCGACGTGCGCTCGGTGCGCCGCATCCTGCGGGAGCTGGAGCGGCTCGGCTGGATCAGTGTCGAGCGGCGCGCCGGATATCGCGGCCGCCACCTCTACACCGTCCACGACGAGCCCACCCACGCCGCGCTGACTGCGGACACTGGAGAGGGATCCGGTGGGGATCTTGGTGAGGGATCCCTCGCGTATAAGGAACACCAGCAGACTGACTCACCTGAAGATCCGCAGGCCGGTGGTTCCATCCGCCGTAGGCGAGATCAGGTAGTAGCGCGAGCGGCTGTGGAAAACCCTCCGCTTCCGCCGTCGTTCCGCCGCCCGTACACGGGGCCGCAGCTGAGTCTCGCTCCGCGGATCTGGCGAGTCCTCGAACCCGTGAAACCACTGCTTTCAGGCCTGTCGCCGTACGTGGTCCGCGAGGCCGCTCGGGAGATCGGCCGCCAGCTCGACGCGGGCACCGACGCGCAACTGCTCCGGGCACGGCTGGAGTTCCGCTTCGCCAGCACCGAGGACATCCGCGATCCGGGCCGGTGGCTGCTGGGGGCCGCGCTGCGGATCCCGGCACCCCGCCGATCCGGCTGCGGCCTCGCCGACTGCGACGGCGGAGTCATGCGCTACACCAGCGCCCCCTGCAAGGCCTGCGCCGAGCTCGCCGACAGCCACCCGCCTCATCCGCCCTCCGAGCTGCTGGGGAGGCCCGGATGACCGACGTGCCGCAGCCCGCCACCAACCAGCTGCTCTCGCTCGCCGCAGCCTGTCGGCCCGACTGGTCCATCGACCAGCTGCGCGACGTCCTCGCCCAGGCCCGCAACGCGGACATGAGCTGGGGCCGCGTCCTGGTCGCCGTCGCCCAGCTGATCGCCGACCCCGAGGCCGAGCCACCCGACCTGCTTGCCGCAACGCCGGAGCCGTGGCGCCAACGCCGGCGCCCGCCCGAACCCGAGACCGCACACCGCGGGGCCGCCGCCGTACGCGCCGCCCTGCACCACACCGACACCGACTGACCGAGGGAGATGATGGCGATGACCGCAACGGCGCACATCGCCCGTCGCACCACCCCGCACCACCCGCTCGCCAGCCTGCGAGCCCGCTGGGAGGCCTTCCAGCTCCGCCACTCCCGGCGCGCCCTGAACGCGTACTTCGAACGCGTCCGCCTGCTCCGGCCGGTCACGGACCCGCACCGTCACGACTGGGAGTCCCCGGCCCTCGAGGACGCGTTCGCGCACCTGGCGGCCGACCACCCCGGACAGGTGGCCGCTGCCTCTGCGCGGGACATCGACCGGGAGCAGCTGCTGCTCGCTGCCTGTGACGCCTGGTTCCGCGACGTCCACGGCCCCGAGCACCGCTGGGACCCCCGCACCACCGCCACCTACAACCGGCTGATGGCCGACGTCCGCGCCTGCTTCCACCCCGGCGGCGTGGCATGAGCAGCCAGACGAGCGAGTACCAGGCCACGGACGACACACGGACCGCGCTGGACCAGCAGCTGTACACGCTGTTCGGCCGGGCCGTCCGCGAGGTCCGCATCACCCGCGTCAGCTGGCCGGACGGCAAGCGGTGGGTGGCCATGGCCATCGGCACGCACGGCGGGGAGATCCCCCTGCACGACGGCGGCCTGCACCACCAGGCGGCGATGGTCCTGCGTGACGCCTTCCCTCACGCCAACTGGTCGCGCGCCCAGGACTACGACGTTGCCACCGGCACCTTGCGCGAGCACCTCGTGCGGGTGCCCGCCAGCCTGCGGGGTGACGACCGGTGAGCCCCGACGACTACGACCGGCTGTACGCCGAGTCCCGCGACGAGCCCGCGTTCTCCAACGGCGACGAGGGCTACGGATGGATGGCTGCGAACTGCGACCGCTGCATCCACGACAAGCCGGCCCGCCAGGGCGACGACGCGAACGGCCGCCCGCTGGTCCTGATCACGCTGATGGGCCGTACCCCGGCGCAGTTCCTCGACGGGCCGCGCGACGAGAACGGCCTGTACGGGATCGCCGACCAGTACGTGTGCACCGAGTTCCGCAGCGAGGACGACCCCGACCCGACGCCGCGCCCGGTGCCCACGCCGCCCGGCCAGGGCGAGTTGCTGCCCCGCGAGCCCTTCGAGGGACACCGCATGCTCACGCCGCTGACCGAGCACGCTGACACCGCCGGGAGGCCCGCATGAAGTCCCGTGGCCTCCAGGCCCGCCCCAGGGCCGATCACCAGCACGCCGCCGACCAGGCCCGGCAGATGCCCGGCCAGTGGGTGCTCGCTGGAACGTACGGCAGCAGGGCCAGCGCAGTGTCCGCCGCCCTCCAGGTCCGCACCGGCGACCGCGCGCCCGCCTACCGGCCCGCCGGGGCGTACGAGGCGCGTACCGAACTCACCCAGGACGGCGCCGACCTGTGGGTCCGCTACGTCGACCCGGACGCCTGCAAGGCCCCCGACTTCCGCGACTCCATCGACTCCGGGCTGACCGAGGACCTGGACGCCTTCTCCCGCCGCCTGGACGCGGCCCGCACCAACACGACCCGGAGACCCTGATGCTCAACCTCGTCAAGGCCGCGCAGACCGCGCGGGAACGCCGACTCGAATCCGAGAACCGCCGCCTGCGCAACCAGGTCGCCTCCCTCAACGAGCGCCTCACCCAGCTCCAGGCCGCGAACGAGGGCCACTACCGGGCGCAGTACGACGCCACCGGCGGCCCGCAGTTCGACACCGCCCAGCCGTTCGGCCACGAGCCGAAGCGCAGGCTCGGCACGCTCTGGATGAAGGGCGGCACGCCGTGATCGGGTACGTCTTCCTCTCCGTCGGCGTCGCGGGCACGGTCGCGTTCGTCTACTTCATGGCCCCGGCCGGCCGCGGCATGCACCGCTACGTCGCGCCCCGGTCGGAGCTGCGCGCCGAGGCCGCCCGCAGCAGCGCCGAAGCCGAGGAACTCGCCTGCAAGCTCGTCGGGCTGGCCAGCGAGCTGGACGCAATCGGCGGCGAACGCGACGACCTGAAGGCCGCGCTGGAGAAGGCCGGCCTGCGCATCGCCGAACTCGAAGAGCAGCTGCGCGACGCGGACCAGCTCCGCGAGACGAACACCGCGCTGAAGTCCCAGCTGGCCAACGTGACCGCCATCCGCCCGCTGCGCCCGGCCGACGACGGCGTGTCAGCGCTGCCGGACGACGCACAGGAATTCGCCGACCAGACCGCTACCGCCTGGCGCGCCCGCGCCTGACCCAGACCCCGTCCGCCGCCGCGGATGACACCGGCCCCGGCGGCGGACGGCACAACCACCCCAAGGAGAACCGTGAACATCCGCCAGCTCGCCGAGATCGTCGCAGACGACACCGGCCTGACCCTCTCCGACACCGAAGACACCCTGTGGGCGGCGTTCGACGCCATCGCCCGCACCCTCGCCGCCGGGGAGTCCTTCACCCTCTCCAACTTCGGCACCTTCGCGACCTACACCCACGCCACACACAAGAGCTTCAACATCGGCACCCGCGAAAGCATGGTCGTCCCCGCCTACCGCGCGGCCCGCTTCCGGGCGACCGGCCGCCTGCGCGAGATGGTCCGCGACGGCGACACAGGTGCCAGCATCCGCAAGCTGCCCAAGGGCAGCCGGACGGCCGCGGAGTGACCCATGGCCAACTACACCGGACAGGTCCCCGACATCGCGGCCCGCCCCCTGGACTGGATGGAGCGCGCGGTCTGCCTGGACGAACGGGAGATCTTCGACGATCCCAGCCGTGAGCACGAAGCCCGCATCGTCTGCGTGGCCCGCTGCCCCGTCCGTTCCCAGTGCCTGGCCTACACGAAGGAAACGGAGCGCGGCCTGCACCGCGACCAGCGGGACGGCGTCGCCGCCGGCCTCACGTACGACGAGCGGCACCGTCTCGATGACACGGCGCAGCACCGCCAGGACGACGGCGACCCGATCCGGCTCGACGGCACCGAGCGCTGCGGCACCCACCTCGCGCTGGTGAGGCACCTGTGGCTCGACGAGCCGATCGACTCCAAGTGCTGGAGCGGCGAGGTGTACCGCGAGCACGGCAACCGTCGGCAACGCACCGCCAACGCGCCCGACCCGGAGCCGCTGCCGAAGAGGACGGCGTCATGAAGGTCCGCGCCGACATCGCCGAGCTGCTGCGGGAGGGCGTCCCCGAGAGTCACATCGCGCGTCAGCTGCACGTCGACCGAGGCACCGTCCGCAGAACCCGCAAGGCACTGGGCATGCCAGCCCCGCAGCGCGGGCCGCGCAGCAGCTACGCATCGATCGAGGACGCCTTCCGCAAGAACACACAGTCGGTCGACGGCGGACACCTGCGCTGGACCGGCTACATGGACGGCACTTTCCCGATGCTGTGCTACCGCAGCCAGCGCATCCCCGCTCCCAAGGTGGCCTTCCGTCTCCATAACGGGCGAGAGCCGGTCGGCCGGCTCACCCGCACCTGTGAGGTGCCCGGATGCGTTGCGGGCCGCTGCCTCGCCGACCGGCCGATGCGGGAGGCCAATCAGCGGGCCGACGCCGCCTACAAGGCCATCTTCGGGCGGTCGCCATGACGGTCCAGCTGCCGATCTTCACCGACTGCCCCTACGACGGCTGCGAGGACGGCTACTGCGCCTGCCTCGAACAGGACCTCGACCCCGACGACTTCGACGGCTCGTACGAAGACCTCGATCCCGAGGACCTCGAACTGCTCGAAGCCCTGGAGTCCGGTGCCGAGCTGATGTTCACGCGCGGGCGCCTGCGAGTCGTCGAAACCGTCCCGATCTCCATCGACACCTACGAACCCCTGCAAGGAACCTGATGTCCCTGCTCAGCTGGGCTGCGATCGCCGTCGGCGTGATCGCCGTCATCGCCATGGGCTTCGGCCTGCCCGACTCCTGGTTCTGCGCGCTGCTCGCCCTGACCTGCATGCTCGGCGGCGCTGACGCCGCCTACCGGGAGCTGAAGGTCTGGGCGGTCGCCTTCCTCACCGGCGGCCTGGTGTTCACCGCGGCCGCCGTGTGGTCGGCGCTCCGCAGTGGGCGCGCCGGCCGGGGCGGGACGTGATGGCGGTCCTCACCACTCGCGACGTCCTGCTCGTCGGCGCGGCCGGCGGCCTCATCGTCCTGCTCTGCCTGGCCGCCTTCGTAGCCGTCGGTATCGCCCTGCACGCCGCTTTCTCCCGCGCCGTCACCGCCTGGGATGCATGGCGCATCAGCCGCGAAGACCTCAAGACCTGCCGCGCCATCGAAGCGCGCGGCACCACCAACCACCCGAAGGAGTAACCCCCTTGTACATCGGACTCGCCCACACCGGCATCGGCGCCGCGATCCTCACCGTCGTCGCCATCGCCACCACCGTCACCGGCTTCGTCACCAAGCGTGCCGCG
Source organism: Streptomyces sp. KR55 (assembly GCF_052245645.1). Classification (NCBI taxonomy): domain Bacteria; kingdom Bacillati; phylum Actinomycetota; class Actinomycetes; order Kitasatosporales; family Streptomycetaceae; genus Streptomyces; species Streptomyces sp. KR55. Next base: position 13,347 of record NZ_JBQQCE010000067.1, read on the forward strand.
AAGCGCGCCGGCCGCAGGCAGGGGGACGGACAGTGAGCCTCACCGTCACCGTGCTGGTCCCCGCCCACAACGAGGTGGACACCATCACCAGATGCATAGCCGCGGTGCGCGCCAGCACCTACCCCGTACAGCGGATCGTCGTGGTCGCCGACGCCTGCACCGACAACACCGCCCAGCTCGCCCGCCAGGCCGGCGCCGACGTCGTCCTGGAGACCGACTTCAAGGACAAGGCCGCCGCGCAGAACGCCGCCCTGTGGGACATCGACACCGATCTCGTGGTCGGCTTCGACGGCGACACGTGGCCGGACCCCGACTGCATCCGGCTGATGGTGGAGCACATCGAGCGGGACGGCCTGGACGCCACCTGCTCGACGATCCTCCCGGCTCAGGGCTCTCAGGTCCCGTACACGAAGACCGGCTTGCTCGGCCGCGCGCAAGCCGCGTTCTTCACCCGCTCCCGCCGCTTCGCGTACGCGCTCGGCCGCCGCTGGTGGCGGCTGTGCCAGGCCAAGGTCGGCCGCATCCAGGTCCTCACCGGCGCCTGCTACACCTTCCGCACGGCGGCGATCCAGGGCATCGGCGGCTTCCCCAACGGGCTCATCACCGCCGACATGGACGCCACCTGGGCGCTGCACGGCGCCGGCTACCGGCTCGACTACACCGGCGACGCCCTCGCCTGGACCCTCGATCCCGAGGACTTCCACACCTACCGCAACCAGATGCGCCGCTGGTCCTCCGGCTACTACCAGAACATGGCCAAGCACCGGCGCCAGCTGCGGAACTGGCGCAGCCTGCTGGTGGTCGGCGGCGCCATCTTCGACCTGGTGTCGCTGTTCGTCGTCGAGGCGATGCTGGTGCACGCCGCGGTCACCGGCACCAACGAGTCGCTGCTGCGCGCGTTCGTGTTCTGGACGGCCGTGCACACGGTGGTGTCGATGGGCTTCGTCGCCTCCGTCGTCGGCATCAAGGAGGCCGTCCTCGGCGTCGTCCCGTACACGATCGTCAACTACTACAACAAGTGGCTGTACCTGTGCGGCTTCGTCCGCGAGTGGATCCTCGGCCGCCACTACGCCAGCTGGACCGGCCGCCAGGGCCGGAAGACCGTCATCACCCCCATGACGATGCGCCGCCGCTGGGCACTCGGACAGATCAGCGTCGTGGCCGGGACGGCCGCCATGGTCGGCGGCGGCTACCTCGGCAACACCTCACTCTTCGGCCTCGGCGCCGCCCTGGCCACCGTCGTCCCGATCGCCCTCGTGCCCTGGCTGGGCACCGGCAAGCGCAGGGCCCCGCGTGCCACGGCGCCCGCGACCACCCCCGCCGCCGCGCCGCCGGACGACGACACCGAGCAGATCCCCGTGGCCAAGCTGCTCGATCCCGACACGGAGACCACGCTCACCCTGCCCATCCCACGCCAGCGCGTGGCCTCCCCGCTCAGTGAAGGGGCTCACCGATGAGCAGCAGCGCTTCCCCCAAGCTGGCCACGTTCCGCCTGTACCGGGACCACGACGTCTCGGGTATCTCCGGCGAAGGCGTCGTCGCCGAGGGCGTCCAGTTCTCTGACGGCTGGGTTGTCACGCACTGGTTGGACCGGCCCCCGATGAATGAGCCGAAGACCGACGTGTGGCACCACAAGGGCACCGGCCCGGTCACGAAGATCCATGGCCACGGCGGCTCCACCCGCATCGTGTGGACAGACGATGTGGCGGCCGCACGCCGCGAGGGCCTCGCCCACATTGCTGAGGCGTACGACGTGCCCACGCAGCTGCTCGGCCCCGAGGCGGAACGGGCCTACCTGCACAGGCAGATGGCCGCCGCGCTGCTCGATGCGTGGCAGGCGAGGGGCACCGTCGTTGACCATCCCGAGGGCCACTGTGCGACCTTCGCTGACGCCGTCATGCCGATAGTCGAGGCGGTGCTGCGGGATCGCGACGACGCTCAGGCCATGGTCGGACGTGCCCATGCGCTCGCGAGCCGCTGGCAGGCCGCGCACGGCGCGTCGATGTTCCTCGTGCGGGCCGCCGGCGCCGAACTCCGTGACGAACTGGACGGCGAGACGGAGTTGACCTTCGCCCACCTGACGGTCGACCTCTCGAACTGGGAGCGCGCCTTCGCTCGCGTGAGGCGTGACCCGCGGGCCGACGACCCCTCGTACGACCTGATTGAAGGCGACGGCACGGGGCGGCCCATTGGCCTGCTCGCGACCCTGCAAGGGTCAGCCCGCCCAACTGCGAGCAGCTGCTCGAACCCCGATCACGCCTGCGGGACGTGCGGTGAGTGCGCCTACGAACACGAGGGCGAGGTATGCCCCGACGGGGCCGAGCCACTGGCCGCCGACCACGGCCCGCCGAACCAGGGCCCGTTGACCGGCATCGAGGTGCGGGACCCGTGCCCGCACTGCGAGGGCGGCCCGCTCATCCCACGCCGCCAGATGATCGTGCATATGCGGGAGCACCACCCAGGCGTGGTCCTCGACTTCCCGCTCGGCTGGCGCGTGGCCCGCGCCGTGCCCCTGAAGGAGCACAACCCAAAGTGCAACTACGCCCAGACCCGGGGCGCACTCCTCTGCGACTGCCATGTCCTCTTCCCCGAGCAGCAGAGCGACGACCCGGCCAGCGTCACCGTGCGGCTCGACAACTCGGCCGCCACCTTCACCCCGCGCGCTGACCCGAAGACGCAGAACCGAGGCGGCTGCTGCGACTGCCCGCACGAGATGGAGGCCTGACCCGTGACCCGCATCGTCCGCCGGCTCGGCAGCACCCCCGCCGAGCGAGGCAGCACCTCCGCGACCAACTGCCCCGACGTCCTCGAACTCGCCTCCGGCGACTTCCTCATCATCGGCAAGCTGCCCGGCATCGGCACCGTCGTCACCGATGCGCTCGCCGCCCACGGCGCCAGCATCGGCCTCGACGAGCGGGCCGTGATCGTGCCCCGGCAGTGCCTGATCGACGCCGCCCGCGACCTCACCGGGAAGCACACGACCCCGAGCGAAGAACTCCGAGCCGCAGCCTCGCTACTCGCCGACAGCCCGGCCGCCGTGCAAGCCCTCTACGACGGCCTGCACGGAGCGCTCTGCCGCGAGCAGGGCCCGGAATGCGACGCCGCCGCCCCGCTGTTCCGCGACGCCATCCGGGCCGGACTCCTCAACGCCCAGACCGCCAACCTCACCGCCGACGACACGCCCCGGGAGCACCCGTGATCTGCCGTCCCTGCCGCGACGCCGCCGACGGCGTGCCCGGCGCCCGCCACTGCGGCGAGCCCGACGTCCCCAGCACGCGGTGCGCCTGCCAGCACCGGCCGCCCACCCGGCGCGCCCAGGACACCCCCAAGACGACCGTCGTCATCCACGTCCACCCGGACCCGCCGCACATCCGCGACGCGATCCGGGACGTACGCCGATACGGCGTGGGGAGGGGGTGACGATGCAACCCGCCTTCACCCGCGGCTTCCGCCTCCACCACAACGGCAGCATCATCCACGGCGCCGAGTTCCCTGGCGGCGAAGTCATCGTTGCCGACGACCCCGAGTACGGGCTCGGCACTGCTGCCCTGTCCCTGGAGGACCTGCTGAAGGGCTACCACGGCGCCCGCGTCGAGTGGCCCGGCGACCAGCTGGTGCCCACGGCGCTGTTCTTGGACCTGGTGAACATCGTCGCCAACGCCCGGCGGGACCGGCCCTTCCCCGAGGCCACCGCGCGCGCTGTCCTCGGACAGCTCACGAAGTACCTCGGCTACGACGTCGCCGAGCGCGCCGCCGAGCAGGAAGCCAACCGCGCGCTGGCCCGTGGGGAGACGCATCTGTGACGTCCCACCCGATCGAAGAGAACGCCGGGCACTGGTGGCTGTGCTGCGGGAAATGGCGGCGTCTGCACGCCATCCCCGGCGCCGTCATCGACCCCAGCGACGAGGACGCCAGAGAGCGGCTGTGCTACTGGCCCGGCGTCCCCGCCCGCGCTGCCTGCAAGCTGCGCCGCCGCTGGCAGATGCCCGGCCTGTTCTCCCGCCTCGGCCGGCGCCGCTGCGTCTCCTGCTGCCGCGCCCTCGGCATCGAGCCCGGCTACGGCACCCCCGCCAACGAGAACCACCGCAAGGAGCAAGCCGATGGACGCTGAGAAGCGCGTCATCACGATCGACCGCCACGAGTGGGTGCTGAAGTCGCCCGCGCACTACACGGAGGTGGACAAGGCCGTCGCGGTCGCCAACACCGAGCGCGCCCAGCAGGCCGCCCGCGGCAAGCGCACCGAGGACGTGCACATCAGCGCGTCCGACGACGAGGTGATCGTCTCGTTCGAGACGGAGCGCCCGAAGAGCCCCAAGCGGAGCGGCGTCGCCTTCCCTACGGGCGAGGCGGAGGCCGCAGATGCCTGAGACCAAGGCCGAGATCACCATCAAGGGCTGCACGGATCACGGCTGGTTCGAGCGGCGCATCTTCGGTTGGGCCTGGTGGTGGCAGGCGTACATCCCGTTCGGCAGTCAGCGCAGCGGCTTCGCACGTACCAAGGAGAAGGCACGCGCCAAGGCGGAGGCGGCGGCCCGCGACCTGGCAGCGAAGGAGAACGCGCCGTACGAGCGGTACAAGTACGAGGTGACCGATGCAGACGCTTGACGGCCTGGTCGCCGACCTCGTCGACCGCTACACCGGCGACGGACAGCACCCCGGCGACGGCGGCCCCGGCCTCATCCACCGCCTCGACCAACTCGCCCTGCGCACCGCCCAGCCACGCGAGGCCGGCGGCCACTCCACGCCCGGCTCCCGCCCGCCGGCCTCACTGGACCCCATGCACTGGTCCGAAGCGATCAAGGCACAGGCGCGGATCCTCGACATGGAGCTGCGCGGCTCGACGCACATGCAGCGCTGGGACCGGGCGTTGAAGGCGCTGCCTGCGGGCGCGGAGGCGACCGGCCGCGTCGGTGAGGTCACGCACACCGTAGGGCTGTGGCATTCCACCGTGCGCACCGTGCTCGGTCTCCAGTCGCCGTCGCGGGAGATGCGCGGGGTGCGCTGCCTGGTGTGTGGTCAGGCCACGATCCACTGCCGCCCGGACGACGACCGGCCGCGCGCATGGTGCGTCAACTCGGAGTGCGCCGACGACGAGACCGGGCGGCCCGCCCGGTACGAGGGGTCGCGCTTGTACCTGCTCACCGAGAACAGGGCGTCATAAGGGGGCGCCGGTGATCGGCGGTTGATCGTCAACGGGGGCGCGGGGTGTGGGAGTTGTCAAAGAAATCACGACTGATGTCTTGTGGTGACTAGTACTTCCTCGTACAATTTTCTACATGGGGCCGGGTCAACGGCCCCGGTAGACCACGCAGGGGGTGCCATGAACCGCAGGATCACCGTCGCCGAATACCTCGTACGGCGCGGGCTCCCGGCCGACTGGAACTACGGCTCCCCCCTCGGTCGCGTCGCCGCGCGGATCTACCGGCAGACCTACGGCCGGGAGCCGGGCCGGGCCTGGCGGTTCATCAACGGCCGTTTCCGGCAGGTCATGACCTACGCGCCCGGCGAGCAGCACGTGTTGGCCCGCGCGTGGGAGCTGTACGGCTGCACGGCCGGGCGCGCTCCCGCTCCGGTCGTCCGCCCCCGCCGCACCCCGACGCCCCGGCTGACCAGCGTCGACGCGATGCGGTGGACCCCGACCAGGGGCCCGCTCCGCAGCCACCCGTAGCCCACCCGCCGCCCGCACCCACCGCCGAAGGGGGAGTCATGTCAGACACGCTGATCCGTTCGATCGACTTGATCGGGCCCGGTGACCTGGTCATCTACCACGGCTCGATCGAGAGCCGCCACGGCCTGTGGCTGGCCATCCCTTGCCCCTGCCAGATCTGCCGCGCCATGGACGTGTTCGGGATCCCGGACCTCCGCTTCGCGCTGGTCGACCCGTGGGGCGAGCTGTCCGGCCCGCACCACGTGCGCCGCGAGTCCATCACCCGCTCCGCCGCCTGCGGCTGAGCACCAGACCGGCGGCCGGGTAACCCCCCGCCCGGCCGCCACCCCGGGCCTGTAGCTCAGCGGTGAGAGCAGGCGCCTTAAAACCGCCGGTCGTCGGTTCGACTCCGACCGGGCCCACAACGACACAACCGACCAGCCTGGAGGGGCACCGTGACCATCACCGACGTCAACACCGCGTTCGCCGCAGAGAAGACCGCGCAGATCGAATCCGTCCGCCAGCGCGAGCGCGCATTCCAGGCCCGCATCGACCGGGGCGAGATCCGCATGGTCGGCCAGGACCGGTACGAGGTACTCACCGGCTGGGACCGCGGGGAGACCTTCACCGTCTCCCGCAACACCCAGGGCCAGATCGACGGGATCATCGCCCAGCACGGCCTCGACTCCCGCGCGGACGGCACGATCGCCCTGTACGCGTCGTCCCCGGCCTGGCACGGCCTCGGCCAGATCATCCCCGGCGGCACCACGGACATCGACAAGGTGCTGGAGCTGTCCGGCCTGGACTTCGACGTGGACACCGTCCCCGCGCTGTACCGGTGGGGCGGGGAACTGCGCGAGCACGCCGACCAGTTCCACACCGTGCGCACCGACACCGGTGCCGCCCTCGGAGTCGTCGGCCGGAAGTACCAGCCGATCCAGAACCGGCAGGGCTTCGAGTTCCTCCAGGAACTGGTGGGCCGCTACGACGTCGTCTGGGAGTCCGCAGGTCCGCTGCGCGGCGGGAAGCGCGTGTTCATCTCCATCCGCCTTCCAGAGACCGTGACGGTGGACGCTGACGGCATCGGAGACGTCGTAGTGCCGTACGTCGCCGTGATGAACGACCACAGCGGGCAGGGCCAGTTCCAGTGCGTCGTCACCCCCTGGCGGCCGGTCTGCGCCAACACCGAGCGCTTCGCCGTACGCGACGCCGTCACCCGCTGGGCTGTCCGCCACACCGCCGGGGCCACCTCGGAGATCAAGGAGGCCCGCCGCACGCTCGGCCTGTCCGTGAAGTACTTCGAGCGGTTCGCCGACGAGGAGACCGCGCTCGCCCGCACGGACATCGCCGTCGCCGACTTCCACCAGGTGATCGCCGACCTGTGGCCCCTCGACGACGACGCCAGCGACGCGAAGAAGAACAACTTCGCCGCCCGGCTCGGCGCCCTCGACGACCTGTTCCGCACCGAGACCGAGCGGGTCGGCCGCACCGCCTACGCCGCCGAGCGCGCCATCACCGGCTACCTCGACCACCTCGCGCCCCGCCGCCCCCCGAAGTCCATGACCGAAGAGATCTTCCGGGCGACCGCCGTCATGGAAGGCGCCGACGACGACACCAAGACCCGGGCCCACAAGCGGCTCCTGCTGCTCCGCAAGAGCTGACCGAGACCGGCGGCCGGGCTCCCTCCCCCCTGGCCCGGCCGCCCTCCAGGGCCGCGCCCCGCTTCCCCCCACCGCACCGGGGCGCGGCCCGCACAACTCAACATCGACACGCTGTAGCTCAGTTGGTAGAGCGCGGATCTTATAAGTCCTGGGTCGCGGGTTCGAGCCCCGCCAGCGTGACTCCCCGGCGACGGGACATGCAACCGCGCTACGGCGCACCGACTCGCTTCCCGCCGCCGGGCCCCAACCGCCCACGGGAGCCCTTCATGACGACGCCCGAACGGCAGCTGTCCCAGGCCGCCGACTTCATCCGCGAGTTCAACCACGCGACGATCATCACCGGCGAGGACTGGCAGTACCCCGGCCACTCCTACAACGCGATCGGCCAGCTCGCCCACCTCATCCGCATGCTGCCCCAGGCCATCGAGCAGACCGCCGGCCCCGTGGAGCGCACGCACCAGGACAGCCGGCTGCTCATCGACGGCGGCGGCGACCCGGCCAAGGCCGTGCAGCACCTGCGCGCCGCGCTGAAGACCGCCGTCCAGGCCGCCGAGCTGCTCACCAAGACCGTGGACCACCTCCACTCCGCAGCCTCCCCCATGGGCCTGGACATCCGCGGCCTGCCCGAATTCGAGGACTGAGCATGGACACCACCCCGAACGACTGGCAGCGGGAGAACTTGCCGCCGCTCGCCGTCGCCTGCCCGGACTGCGGCTCGGCCGCCGGCCAACTGTGCACGAGCCACAGTGGCACCCGCGTACGCAACTCCCAGGTCCACCAGGCCCGTACCGCCGCCTGGGAGGCCGCGCAACTGGCCGCGAACCCGGCCGCGAAGCTCGTTGCGGACGCCGTGGCGGAGAAGCGGATCCGGCACGGCAAGCACGCCGCCGAGCTGCTCGACGCGCATGGCCACACCGCCGAGGCCGAGTGGATCCGACGCGCCGTCTCCGAGCGCAACGGGCTGATGTCCGCCAAGCAGGCCGCCGCGCTCATCCTCGACGAGGCCGAAGGCGGTGAAAGCTGATGGCCGCCGACTGGCCGTTCGACGAGGACGCCGACCGCGATGACCCGCTCGCCAAGCTGCGCATCCCGGTGACCGGCGTGCACCCCAGGTGGCGGTACATCGCCTGCTTCGACCGCGAGTCCGAGGCCTGGCCCACCGACGCTGAAGCGAAGATGCTGGCCTCGTTCATTCGCGAGTACATCGAGCACTGGTTCAACGAGCGCTACCAGCAGCACCTCGCCGAGCGCCCCCTCGACGTGGACGGCGGCTGCAACACCGTCATCTTCCACAAGTGGGCGGACGACGACTGGTCGTACCGCCTCAACAGCTGGGAGTACGGCCCGTTCTGGGTGCCCGTCGCACCCCGGCTGCGCGGCGGCCAGCACAACTACAAGAGGCTGGCAAAGCACTCGCTCGTCGAGGTCATGGACCGCAAGCACACAATCGGCGACGAGTCCCTGCCCCGCTGGCTGAAGTGGAAGGCGGCGCACCCTGACGTCTTCCCCGCGGCACACGAGGATGCGCCGACGCGCGCCACCGGCGACAGCAAGGGGGCGACGCAGTGAGCCAGCCGCCCGCCATGACGCCCGCCGTGCGCCAGGCCCTCGTGCGCCAGCTCATCGAGCAGGACCCGACACTGAGCAGCCGCGCCATCGCAGATCAGATCGGCGTCGGCAAGGACACCGTGCTCCGCGACCTGCGCGCCATCCGCCAGGCGGACAGCCAGTCTGTGCCGGAACCGGCCGCCACCGAGCCGGAGAGTGCGCCGGAAGAGCCGGACGACGTCCCGGACGATGCGCCACCTGCGTCACCCGCCGACGACCGTCTCACCGTGGCGTACGACGACCAGCTGCGCGCCGGCCTCGCCGTGCTCGCCGAGGCCGGGCACAGCCAGGAGGACGCCGTACGGCTCGCCGTCGCCGTCCTCGCCCGCGCCTACGAAGGCGCCTGGAAGTTCGGCCTCTATCCGCACGGCGTGGCGCCCCGCGTCCACCACGTCGACCTCTACCCGTACGACCCGAAGGCCCCACGATGAACTACCGCCCGTATCCGGACGTCGACCGCGCCCTCGCCCAGCTGGAGCGCGGGCGCGTACGCGAGCCTGTACAGGTCGTCACCCTGCTCGCGGACACAACCGCCCTCGAGGCCGCCCTCCGCCGGATCGGCGAGGCGCTCAGGCCCCGCCAGACTGGCAAGGCCGCCATCACCGCGGCGATCGTCGACGAGGCGGTGAAGGCCGGCGAGCACGTCCACGTCGCCGGCCGGGACGGCGTGCGCTGCGCCGGCGGTGACGACGCTTGCTCGGTGCCGAGCAAGGAGCCGGACCGGTGAGCGCCCCGATACCGAGGCCGCCGGGCCTATGGCGCGCCCTCGCCCGCGACGGACTCCTCAACCCGGAAGAGGCCGCCGCCCGGGCCGCGGTCATCGCCGAGCACGCCGCACGCGTGACTGCCGCCGAGGCGGAGGCCGGGTCGGCCGAGCCGAAGCCGGCGCTGCCGCCACGGGAGCGCCTCGTGCCATACGAGGAACTGCTGGAGCGGGCAGGCTGGCGCATCGTCGTCACCGCCACCGACGAACGGGCCCGTCTCGAAGCCTTCCACCGGGACGCCGTCATCATGGTCACCGCCAGCCTCGGCGGCGCATCTGGAGCCCGGCGCTACGTGTTGCCCGCCGCCGGCCGCGGCACGCCGCACTGGCGGCCCGTCAACCTCGCAGGCCTGGAGCACTTTGCGGCGACCCTCCAGCTGCCCCCGAAGACCAAGCGGGTCCGGCTCACGTCCAAGTGCACCTGCGACAAGCGGAGATACCCGAGCGAGGCGATCGCCAAGGACGCCATCGTCGAGGTCACGATCAAGCGGGTGGTGAAGATGCACACCCTCCAGTCCGAACGGCGCGCGTACCGCTGCCCCGACGACGACCGGGTCTGGCACCTGACCGCCATCGCGAAGTGGTACGACGACAAGCCCCAGAAGGCGAGGATCCCATGACCTCCCGCATCCTCGGCGCAGCCTGCCCGCTGCTGTTCCTGCTCGCCATCGTCGTCGTGCTCGTGCTGCTCGCCCGCGACCGCCGGAGGAACCGGTGACCGCGCCGATACGCCCCCAGCGGAAGCTCACCGAGGCGGAGTGGGACGTCGTGCGGCGCACGAAGCTCCTGAACCTGCACGGGGCGCTCATCCTCGGCATCGTCGACCCGGTGCCCAACCCGTCGCCCATGCCGGAGGCCGAGGGCGCCTGGGTGCGCGAGCACGTGTGGACCGAGCCCTTCCACAAGATCGACCGGAAGTATCCGTGGGGCTTCTGGCGCTGGTCCCTGTGCGAGAAGGGCACCTGCTGGAACTGCCTCAACCACCGGTGCGACCTGTGCATCCACCGGCAGAAGGGCGGCCCCGACATCGACGACAACGAAGAGTCGGTGCACAACCAGCACGGCAGGCACGTCGCCACCTTCATCCCGCGCCCCGGCGGCGAACCCTGCATGTGGTGGTGCCGCTGCCCCTGCCCGAAGACCGGCGAGGCCCCGGCCAAGCCCGAGCGCCGGCGCGCCGAGGCCGAGCCGGAGCCCCGCCCGAACCCGGTCGCGCCCCCGCGCCCGACGGAACGACAGCCCGCCCTCTTCGACTCGGAGATGATGAGCCCATGACTCCGCGCCCTGAAGCTGTGGCCGCCGCCAACTGGTGGGCCGAGCAGCTCGCCACGCTCCCGCAGCACGACGTCGGCGCACCGCTGAGCACGGCCTTCGCGAACGTCGCGACTGAGCACGGCAGACGGCAGCGCACCCCCGAACAGATCGACGCGTTCCGCACTGCCCTCGCCGACAGGATCGAGCAGCACGTCGCGCAGTACAGTTGGCGGCCCGACGAGCCGGACTTCGGCTCCTACATGCGCTCCATCGGCGTCGACTACGGGCCGGACGACGTGCTCGCGGACGCCGCCGAGCGCGCCGGCTTCAAGCTCACCTCATTCGACCTCCCGATGAAGACCGTGATGTGGATCAACCCCGGCATCGTGAAGGTCGCCGAGGGCCACGGCGCGGGGCCCGTAGTGATCTGGGAGGCGCCCGGTGACAGCTGACCTGGTGGCGTTCGTGCGCGCCCGGCTCGACGAAGACGAGCGAATCGCGCACGCAGCGTCGTGGGCTGATGAAGCGAACGCTTGGCATGCCGAGCCCTCACCGTTCGGGGCCCGGGACAACGGCCAGCGCTGGTTCATCGAGGACGCGATGGACGACGGCGTGGTCACGCACGTCGACCCGGCGGCCTCGGACGACGAAGGTGTGGCGCGGCACATCGCCCGCCATGACCCGGCCCGCGTCCTCGCCGAGATCGACGCCAAGCGGCGGATCCTCGCCGAGCACCAGCCGGACCGGTTCGGGGACTGCACCACGTGCGCGGGTCCAGAAGACTTCGACGACGACGCTGACGGGCACCGAACGTGGAGCAGGTCGGCGAAGCCGTTCCCGTGCCCGACGCTTCGCCTGCTTGCCCTGCCGTACGCCGACCACCCCGACTACCGAGAGGAATGGCGCCCATGACCATCGAGCGCGTCACTGTCCGAGTCCTGCTGCTGTTCGGCGACCAGGCCGAAGTCGTCGCCGACGTCCCGCCGGCCGAGCGCGGCGAGCCGGAGCGCTACCCGGCCGCCGAGATCGCCGCGGCGGTCGGTGTGCCGGTGAGCGATCTGCCCGGCATGCGGCTGACGGCCGTGGTCGGCGACGATGACCGGCTGTCGGGCTGGCAGCGGGCCTGATCGCCAACGGCCCCGCTCCCGAGGGGAGTTGGGGCCATTTTCTCGCCCGGAAGTGTTGCAAAGCGATGCAGGAAGGGTTCATAATAGAGGCAGAAGGAGCGAGGGCCGCAAACCCGAAGACCTTCACCAACCACCACAACTCAAGAGAGGACGGACAACATGTCTGACGAGTCCGAGCGGGAGACCCAGTACCTGGGCAACGCACTTCTCGCGGTCTACGCCCTGCTCCACCGGGTGTGCCTGCTGCTCCCGATCCCGATCCAGCTCCCCGAGTTCGAGGGGGACACCCTGCGGGGCACGGAGATGAACGAAGCGGTCGCCCGGGTCGTCAAGGTCATCGAAGACGAACCGGTCCACGAGTTCATCCAGTCCGGGATCTGGACGTCGTCCCTCCACTGGCTCTCCGCCTCCCACCTCTTCTCCAGGTACCTGGAGACCGGCGAGGACATCCTGAGCCTGGAGATCCGGCTCCAGATCGCGATCGCTCACGATGGCCTCCACGCCGTGGAAGACCTGCTGCTGGCAGAGGACCCGGACGTCTGACAGAGAAGGCCCCCGGCAGCCGCCGGGGGCCTTCCCGCAAGATCAGACGACCGGCAGGGGCCGGGCCGAAGCCCACGGACGCCGCAGCGCCCGCCGCAAAACCCCTGCCGGTCACCAACCATCCACGAAGGGACGGACACCACCATGGTAGGCACCCCCATCGGCGAGACGTACGCCGAGATCGCCGCCCGCCACGGCCGCGCCGAAGCCACCGTGCGGAACCGGTGGGCACGCCACCCCGAGTGGCCCGCCCCGATCGGCAAGCGCGGCAAGCAGCTGCTGTTCGACCCGGCCGCCGTCGACCAGGTGATCCACGAGCACATCGAGCGGCCCCCGGCCACCCTGGAGCCGCGCCGCCTGTACACCGCGAAGGAGATCGAGGCACTGACCGGCGTCACGGCCGCCACCATCCGCGCTGAACGCTCCAAGGGCCACTGGCCGCCCGCCGACGACACCTCCAGCCGCGCACACCGCTGGTACGGCGCCACCATCACCACGGCGCTCGCCGGACGCCGCGCCTACCGCAGGGCCGACGACTGACCGATGAAGTTACCGTGAGTGATCAGCAACGCGAGTCGGTGCAGAGTTCGTTACACCCTGGGCGTAACGAACTCTGCATGGCTGCGCTGCGGCTGTGACTGAACGTGATAGCGGCAGCCCTGGTGCAGCGCTTACGCTGAGCGCGAGCCCTCGAAAGGCGACCGTGAGGCCTGCGCCGCAGCGTGAACGGTCAGCCCGTGGACCCGTTGACCTCGCCGTCGTCGCTGTAGTCCAGCAGGTCTCCCGGGTCCTCGTCGACGTTGCCGAGCCCCTCGTTCTCCAGGAACCAGCCCATGCGCAGGGTGCCGTAGTCGTCGTCAGACAGCGACTCGCATTCGTCGGGCCGGTTCGTCTCCGTGGACTCCTTAGTGATGGCGTTGTAGCAGGCCTCTTCGATCTCGGCCTGCGTCGGCTGGCTGAGCCAGATGACGGTGCCGGCGATCCCGCCGGCTACGGCTACGGCAGAGGCGCTGATGATGGCGACGGTACGGCGCATGGTCCCCCCAAGGCGGTTCGTGTCAGTGGGCATGATGCGCACGGATGTGCCCAACGTGTAGAGGGTGTGGCGGTGTTGTGACATACCGGCACCGCCGAGACCCCCGGCTCTCGTCGGGGGCCCCGACGCGCGGGCACCACCCCACGCGCTGCCTCGGACCCGCCAGGGCACAACGCCAGCACCACGACAGTACGGCGGGTGCACCGCCAACACTCCCCAGACGTAGGGACCCCAGGGCAACTCGACGGCCGGCTCGGCACACTGGACGCGTGAGCACCACGCGCACTGGCCGGGACGGCCGGCCCCTCGTCACCACCGCCCAGGCCGCCTACTCCCTCGGCATGAAGCCAGGCCAGTTCCGCGCCTGGGCATCCCGCCACAGCGTGCGCCCCGCCGACCACCAGGCCAACCCCAAGCAGGGTCAGGCCCTCGCGCTGTGGGACCTCGCCGACCTCGCCGACGCCCTCAACCCCAAGCAGCCCGCTGCCTGACCTGTCAAGGCCCATGACCAGCGAGTATTGACAGGCGATCACCTGCGTGCGCATTCTGTGTCATGGTGCACGTAGTGCCTCACCAGCCACATCACATCGCCTGATGCATCAGCATCACCAACGCAGCGCACCAGCACCCACCCCGTCGGCAGCACCTGGCCTCCGCATCGGCCGTCTCAGCCGTCCGGTACCCCGACCCCACCCCCACTGCATACCCAGTGCATAGCCCTGCATAGTGGATCAACTCCCCCCGGAGCATGCATAGTTATGCGCCGAATACTCATGCATGGCCATGCGGCCGTGCACCCCGCTCGCCACGAGAACACGGCGAAACGGACATACGGTGCGTGCCGTGGCAGGGGAGGGGGGCACCACCCCCACGAGAAGATCGGCCGGCCCGGTGACCCCGCTTCGCTCTACCGCCGGAATCCGGTACGGGTCTGGGGCTCCTAATCCGCCGAAGCGAGCTCCAGTGGATTAGCCGCATACTCATGCACTGCATATCCATGCATCGCTATTCACCGCGAACTCGGCTCGACCATTTTTTCTCGGGCGGGTGATCATGCAGCCGCCGACGATCTGCCCCGGCTGCCGACAGCCCGTCCGTGGCCGCTGCCCCCGCTGTCATCAGGGCGAACGTGCCGAGCGGCGGGTACCGGCGGGGCCGAGGAAGCGGCCCGGGTACACGCGGCGCGAGCGGATCCGCAGGGCCGATGCGGTGCGCGCGTGGGTCGCTGAGAACGGGCTCGTCTGCCCCGGCTGGCAGCGCGATCCGCACCCGGCCGACGACCTGACGGCGGACCACATCGTGCCTCCGGGCGCGGGGGGCTCGGAGGCCGGACCGCTGCGGGTGCTGTGCCGCTCGTGCAACAG
>NZ_JBQQCE010000670.1:0-3831 GCF_052245645.1 Streptomyces sp. KR55
GGGTGATCGCGCCGGTCGGGCATCTCCTGGCCGCGGTCCGCACGGAGCCGGCCAGGTCCGCGGAGGGCAAGGGCGTCAGCAGCAGCACCTTGCCGTCGTCCTCCGACTGGTCGAAGACCGCGGGGAGGAACAGTGCGCACTGGCCGGTGCCTCCGCACTTGTCACGGTCGACACGTAGTTCCATGATCCGTCCTCTCACCACTCACTCGCTGAACCCTCACTCGGCACCACTCACTCATCACCACTCGACCGGAAGTGTCTCCACACCGTGCTGGGGCGCCAGCAGCCGGAAGCGGAGTTCCTCGGGCGGTACGGCTAGCCGCAGCCCCGGGAAGCGGTCCAGCAGCCCCGTATAGGCGATCCTCAGTTGCATACGGGCCAGGGCGGCGCCGAGACAGAAGTGGATGCCGTGTCCCAGGGCCATGTGGCTGCCGGGTTCCCGGGTGACGTCCAGGGTGTCCGCCGGCTCGCCGGGCGGCGTGACGCGGTGGGCGGCGAAGAGGGAACAGCCCACCACCTCGCCCTCCTTGATGACCTGGTCGCCGATGGTGACGTCCTGGAGGGCGGTGCGGGGGGAGGCCAGGGAGACCACCGACACGTAGCGGAGGAGTTCCTCCACCGCGTTGTCCATCAGCTCGGGCCGTTCGCGGAGCCGGCCGAGCTGGTTGGGGTGCGTCAGCAGGGCCAGCGCGCCCAGTCCCAGCATCTCCGAGGCGTTCTCCAGTTCCCCGGCGATGACGGACGAGCAGATGCCCGCGAGTTCCTGGTCCGTCAGGCCGGTGCCGTGCCGCTGGATCAGTGTGCTGAGCAGGTCCTCGCCGGGATCGCGGCGCTTCTGCGCAACGATCCGGTCCATGTAGGCGTTGAACGCCTTGCGGGCCGCGGTCCGTTTCGGGCTGCGTTTGGCCGCCCTGATGTCCGTCATCCGCGCCAGCTGGGGCAGGTCGTCGCGCGGTATGCCGAGCACCGCGCAGCCGACCAGGCCGGAGACGGGCCGGGCGAAGTGCCTCATGAGGTCGGCCGGGCGGACCGCCCCTTCGAGGACGTCCAGCTGACCGGCGACGATCTTCTCGATGGCGGGTTCCAGCTTGCGCATCCGCCGCACCGTGAAGTCCGGGGTGAGTTTCTGCCGCAGTCGGGTGTGCTCGGGCAGGTCGTACATCAGCAGGTTGCCCGGCTCGGGCCGGGGGCGGGGCAGGTCGGGGTTCTCCTGCGGCGGCCGGGTGCTGAACCGCTCCGTGTCGCCGAGGATCGCCCGTACCTCGTCACGGCCGACGGCGATCCAGTCGTACACCTCGGCGTCGGTGTTGCGGTAGACCGGCGTCGCGGCGGCGAGCCGGCTCAGTTCGGCGACGGGTTCGAGTATGTCCCGGCGTTTGTACACGGGAATGTCGGGCGGATTCGGCATGCACGGGTCCCTTTCCTCTGCGCGTGCTCACAACGTCTGGGCGTCGTCCGGTGGGGCTACCACGCGACGGGAAGCGACTCCATGCCGAAGGTGGCCAGCCGGGCCGACCTGAACCGGAGTTCCTCGGCGGGTACTCCGAGCCGCAGGCCGGGGAACCGCTCCAGTAGTGCCGCCAGCGCGATCCGCAGTTCGAGGCGGGCGAGCGCCGCGCCGACGCAGTGGTGGATGCCGTGCCCGAACGACATGTGGGCGGGGTTCTCACGCGTGATGTCGAGCCGGTCGTCGGCCCCGCGGTTCACCGACAGCAGTGAACAGGTCAGGATCTGGCCCGCCTTGATGAGGTGGTCGCCGATGGTCACGTCCTCCAGGGCGGTGCGCGGGGAGGCGATCGGCACCACGGTGGTGTAACGGATCAGCTCCTCGACGGCGTTGTCCATCAGTTCCGGCTTGTCCCGCAGCTGTGCCAGCTGTTCGGGGTGGGTCAGCAGGGCCACGACGGCCAGCCCGATGGTCCCGGCCATGTTCTCCAGGCCGGCGGCGATGACAGAGGCGCAGATGCCGACGAGTTCCTTGTCGCTCACCTCGTTGCCGTGGTTGCGGATCAGCATGCTGAGCATGTCGTCGGTCTGGTGACGGCGCTTCTGTTTCACGAAGCGCGCGAGATAGCCGTCGAAGGCGTTCGCCGCGGTGTTCCGCGCCTTGTGGCTGCCGTCGACACGGCGGCTGAGGTCCAGGGTCCGGGCCAGCTCCGCCTGGTCGTCCCGGGGGACGCCGAGGAGGGCGCAGCCGACCAGGCCGGGGATCGGCCAGGCGAAGTGCCGCATGAGGTCGGCCGGCCGGCCCGCGCGCTCCAGGACGTCGAGCCGGTCCGCCACGATCTTCTCGATGAGCGGTTCCATCCGGCGCATCCGCCGGACCGTGAACTCCGGGGTCAGCATGCGCCGCAGCCGGGTGTGCTCCGGCGGGTCGTACATCAGGGGGTTGCCGATCTGCACCAGGCGCCGGGAATCCTCCAGGCTCTCCGCGGGTGGCCGGGTGGAGAACCTGGCGGAGTCACCGAGGATGCCCCGTACCTCGTCGTGGCCGGTGACCAGCCAGTCGTGTCTGCCGGGGGAGGTGTCCGGCACGAACGGCGCTTCGACGCTCATCCGGGTCAGTTCGGGCTGGGGGTCGAGCCCGTCACGGCGGTGGAGATCGAAGAAGTCGCCCGAGAACGACTCCACTGGCTTCGACATGCACAAGTCCCTTTCTGCGTAGCCCCTTGATGGGGACGTCACGAGCGGGGGCGGGGCACGGCGGCCGGGGCGGCCGTGCCCCCGGCGGATCAGTCCTTGGAGCGGCCGGTGGCGGACCGGAGCTTCCGCGTGAGCACCGCGCCGACCAACGAGACGCTCGCCGGCTGGAGCATGTCGTTGTGGGTGACGGCGACTTCGTGCGTCTCCACGCTCCCCGTGGTGTAAGGCCTCCAGCTCGCCTTCGCGTCCGCCAGGGGCATCTCCTCGGCCCGGTCCTCGGTGGCGGCGAACAGCAGCAGGTCGCTCTGGACGCGGCGGGGCCGGTGGTCCAGCGCCAGCTCGGCCAGGTGGCGCATGACCTGTTCCATGTTCTTCAAGAACGGGCCGGCCATGGCCGGGGTGGCGCCGGCGTCGTCGGGCGAGGTCCGGAACGCCTCCTGATCCGGCGCCCCGCGGCCGTCGCGGTCGGTCTGCGCCGCGTCCCCGTCGTGCAGGGTCCGGCCGGCGGCCCCCGGGTAGGCGTCGAGGAGCGCCACCAGGGCCGCCTCCTCGCCCTGCTCCTCCAGCCGGGCGGCGACGGCCTGGGCGACGACGCCGCCGAAGGACCAGCCGAGCAGGTGGTACGGCCCGCTGGGCTGCACCGTGCGGATCTGGTCGGCGTAGTCGGCGGCCATCTCCTCGATGCTCTGCGGCATCGAGTCGGGGTCGGTGAGGCCGCGTGCCTGGACGCCGTAGACCGGCTGGTCCTCCGGGAGGTGCCGGAGCAGAGCGGCGTAGCCCCAGCTCAGGCCGGTGTTGTGGTGCAGGCAGAACAGCGGCGGGCGGCTGCCGGGGCCGGCTGCCCGCAGCGGCAGCAGCACCTCCAGGTCGTCCCGCTTGCGCAGGGTGCGCCGGGAGGCGCTGGTGGCCTCGTCGAGGTCCTGGGCCGTGCCCCGTACCGTTACCAGGCCGGCGGTGGTCCGCCTGGCCCGCAGGCCGGTACGGAACATTCTCTCGCCGTCGGGACCGAACGGGCAGGCGACGAAGCGCTCGGCGGTCACGCCGGCCGCGTCCGCGTAGCCGCGGGCCAGCGAAACACCCGCGACGTAGACGTCGCCGACGACACCGGCCGGGACCGGCCGCAGCAGCTCGTCCAGGACGAACACCCTGGTGTTGTGCACCGGGGTGCCGGTGGGCACCTCGGACGGC
>NZ_JBQQCE010000671.1:0-3802 GCF_052245645.1 Streptomyces sp. KR55
CTGCAGTTCCTGCCGATGCTGCTCTTCGGCCTCTACGGCGGTGTCCTCGTCGACCGCCTCCCCAAGCGCCCCACCCTGCTGGTCACCCAGACCGCGATGGCGGTGACGGGCCTGGCGCTGGCGTTCCTCACGATCACCGGCCATGTCGAGGTCTGGCACGTCTACGTCGCCGCCTTCGCCGTCGGCCTCGCCACGGTCGTCGACAACCCCGCCCGGCAGTCCTTCGTCTCCGAGATGGTCGGCCCCGACCAGCTCCAGAACGCGGTCAGTCTGAACTCCGCCAACTTCCAGTCCGCCCGCCTGATCGGCCCCGCCGTCGCGGGCCTGCTGATCACCGGCGTGGGGACCGGCTGGGCGTTCCTCCTCAACGGCCTGTCCTTCGTCGCGCCCATCGCCGGCCTGCTGCTGATGCGCGCCCGCGAACTGCACCCCGTCCGGCGCGCCCCGCGCGGCAAGGGACAGCTGCGCGAGGGCCTGGCCTACGTCGCCGGCCGCCCCGAGCTGGTCTGGCCGATCGTGCTGGTCGGCTTCATAGGGACGTTCGCCTTCAACTTCCCGGTCTACCTGTCGGCCTTCGCGGACGAGGTCTTCCACGTCGGCGCGGGCACGTACAGCCTGTTCAACACGCTGATGGCGGTCGGCTCGGTGACGGGTGCGCTGCTGGCGGCCCGGCGGGGCACGGCTCGGCTGCGGCTCCTGGCCGCGGCGGCACTGGTCTTCGGCACGGTGGAGATCGTGGCCGCGGTGACCCCCTCGTTGTGGCTCTTCGCCTTGCTGATGATCCCGCTCGGCCTCTTCGGCATGACGGTCAACGTCACCGCCAACACCGGCATCCAGATGGCCACGGATCCGGCCATGCGGGGCCGGGTGATGGCCCTGTACATGATGGTCTTCCTGGGCGGCTCCCCGGTCGGCGCCCCGATCGTCGGCTGGATCACCGACACCTACGGCCCCCGGGTCGGCCTCGCGTCCGGCGGCGCGGTGGCCGCCCTCGCCGCCATCACCATCGGCCTGATCCTGGCCCGCGCGGGCGGCCTGCGCCTGTCGGTGGGCTGGAACTCCGGGCATCCGCGGGTGCGGTTCGTTCCTCGGGGGGAGCGGGAGGAGCTGGCGACAGCGGCGTGATCGACGGAGACCCCTCCGAGTGCAGCGGGGGCAGACTGGGTTCATGAGACTCTTCGCCGCCGTGCTCCCGCCCGACGAGGTTGTCCATGAGCTCGCCTTGGAAGTGGCCGAGCTGAAGAGGCTGCCCGGTGCGGACGGGCTGCGCTGGACCGGGCGGCCCGGGTGGCACTTCACGCTCGCGTTCTACGGGGAGGTCGAGGACGACCTCGTATCGGAGCTGTCGGCGCGGCTGGAGCGGGCCGCGCACCGCACGCCGGCCTTCCCGCTGGCCCTGCGGGGCGGCGGGCAGTTCGGGCGGGGGAGAGCGCTGTGGGCCGGAGCGGAGGGTGACCTGGTGACGCTGCGGCTGCTGGCCGACCGCACCGAGGCGGCCGCGCGGAAGGCGGGTGTGCCGATGGGGGAGCACCGCCGCTACAAGGCCCACCTGACGGTGGCCCGCAGCCGACATGCGGTGAACGCACGGGCGTACGTCGACGCTCTGGCCGGGTTCGGGAGCCGTACCTGGACGGTGGACGAGCTGGTCCTGGTGCGCAGCAACCTGCCGAAGTCCGGGTTGGCGGGCGAGCAGCCCCGGTACGAGGCGGTCGCCCGCTGGCCACTCGGCGGGGCCGGTTAGGCTCGATACGTGGACCCGAAAACCCGGAACCGGATCATGGCCGGTGCGCTTGTGCTGATGTTCGTGGTGGTGGCGGTGGCGGCGGCGTTCGGACAGTAGCGCGCCGCCACCCCTTGGTGGCCGCGCCTACCAGGCGAACGCCTCCGGAGACGGCCCCGGACCCGGGAAGATCTCGTCCAGTCCGGCCAGCACCTCGTCCGAGAGCTCCAGCTCGACCGCTCGCAGGGCCGACGTCAGCTGCTCCGCGGTGCGCGGGCCGACGATCGGGCCGGTCACGCCGGGGCGGGTGAGCAGCCAGGCCAGGGCGGTCTCGCCGGGTTCCAGGCCGTGCTTGTCGAGCAGGTCCTCGTACGCCTGGATCTGCGCGCGTGCGGCCGGGTCGGCGAGGGTGTCGGCGGCCCGGCCGGAGGCGCGCCGGCCGCCCTCGACCTCCTTCTTGATCACGCCGCCCAGCAGGCCGCCGTGCAGCGGCGACCAGGGAATGACGCCGAGGCCGTAGTCCTGTGCGGCCGGGATGACCTCCATCTCGGCGCGGCGCTCGGCGAGGTTGTAGAGGCACTGCTCGCTGACGAGGCCGATGGTGCCGCCGCGCCGGGCAGCGATCTCGTTGGCCTGGGCGATCTTGTAACCGGGGAAGTTGGAGGAGCCGACGTACAGGATCTTGCCCTGCTGGATGAGGACGTCGATGGCCTGCCAGATCTCCTCGAAGGGCGTGGCCCGGTCGATGTGGTGGAACTGGTAGACGTCGATGTAGTCGGTCTGCAGCCGCTTCAGGCTGGCGTCCACGGCCCGGCGGATGTTGAGCGCGGAGAGCTTGTTGTGGTTGGGCCATGGCTCGCTGTCGTCCGGGGCCATGTTCCCGTACACCTTGGTGGCGAGGACGACCTTGTCGCGCCGGTCGCCGCCCTTGGCGAACCAGTTCCCGATGATGCGTTCCGTACGACCCTTGTTCTCGCCCCAGCCGTAGACGTTGGCGGTGTCGAAGAAGTTGATCCCCGCGTCCAGCGCCGCGTCCATGATCGCGTGACTGTCCGCTTCGTCCGTCTGCGGTCCGAAGTTCATCGTGCCGAGGACCAGTCGGCTGACCTTGAGTCCGGTACGTCCGAGCTGCGTGTACTTCATGGTGTGCACGCTAACTGCGTGGAGTGCGCTCTAAGCAAGGGAGTTGATGAAGGTCGCCCAGGTGGTGGGGGTGACCTGCAGCGTGCGGGTGCCAAAGCGGCCAATTGGGGGCCGGGGGGGTGGTGAGGCTGGTGGGGCGTGGCAGGTCTATTGTGCGGCGGCCGTCAGGGCGAGGGATGTGGTGGCCAGAGCCAAGAAGGCGGCCGGGAACGCGATGTTGTAGTAGACGCGGGCGCGGATGTGGGCGGCTACTGCGCCGATGAAGAACAGGGTGAGGCCCAGCGCGGCTGCCATGCCGAGGAACTGGACGCCCAGGAGGCCGAGCAGGAGCCCGGCGGCTCCGGACGCCTTGAGGACCGCGAGCCAGGGGAGCGAGGACTCCGGGACGCCTACCTCGGCTGAATTGGCGAGGACGAACCTGGCCCTCGAGAGGTCCGCGACGGCGATCCCGGCGTTGGCCGCGATTGTGATGGCGGTGATCAGTACGTAGGCGGTGAACATGTGCCTTCCCTCTCGGTTGAGCACCCGGTGAGCGTGGGCGAGGCATGGCCCGAGCGCTACGACAAGCCTCACTGAAACGTGCGCTTGGCGTCCAATACCTGCGTTTATAACCTTCAGGCATGGATGTCGACACCCGGCTGCTGCGCTGCTTCGTCGCCGTGGCGGAGGAGGGGAGTCTGACGCGTGCGGCGGAGCGGCTGTTCGTGTCCCAACCGGCGCTGACGAAGCAGATCAAGCAATTGGAGACCCGACTCGGAGTGCCGCTGTTCACTCGGTCGAGGGCCGGTATGGCCCTCACCGAGCCGGGTCGGGCCCTGGCGGAGCGGGTGCCTGTCCTGCTGGCCGAGTGGGACCGGATACTGCGGGAGACGAAGAGCACGGCCAGCCGGGCGGCACGTGTGCTGCGGGTCGGTTTCCTGGCCAGCGCCGCCAACGAGG
>NZ_JBQQCE010000672.1:0-3791 GCF_052245645.1 Streptomyces sp. KR55
CGCTCCACTCCCCCGGCCGCGTAGTCGAGCAGATCACGGACGTTCCCCGCCTCCCAGCGGGCGTTGCCGAGGGTGTGTCCGGCCTCGCGGACCTCCAACCGGGCGAGTTCTTCGAGGTGTTCGTCGACCGTGACGGCGAACCGGCGCAGCAGGCGCGCGCGGTCGCCGGGTGCGCGGCCCGCCCAGTCCGCCTGCGCCCGGGCGGCACGCACGACGGCCGCGTCGACGTCGGCCGCGGTGGCGCCGGGGACGGTGGCGACGGCCTCCTCGGTCGCCGGGTTCAGCACCTGGAGTTCGTACGACAAGAAGGGCCTCACATACGTTCGAAGGAGCGGCGCAGCTCCCAGTCGGTGACCGCGGCGTCGAAGGCCTCGAGCTCGACACGGGCCATGTTGCGGTAGTGCGCGACGACCTCGTCGCCGAAGGCGGCCTTGGCGATCGGGCTGTTCTCCCAGAGCTCGGCGGCCTCGCGGAGCGTGCCGGGGACGTGCGCGAAGTCGGCGGTGTAGGCGTTGCCGGAGCAGGGCTCGGGCAGCTGAAGCTTCTGCTCGATCCCGTACAGGCCCGCGGCCACCATGCCCGCCACCGCGAGGTGCGGGTTGACGTCTCCCCCGGGCAGCCGGTTCTCGAACCGCAGGGAGCGGCCGTGGCCGACGACGCGCAGCGCGCAGGTGCGGTTGTCGTACCCCCAGGCGACCGCGGTCGGGGCGAAGGAGCCGGGCTGGAAGCGTTTGTACGAGTTGATGTGGGGCGCGTAGAGCAGGGAGAAGTCCCGCAGCGCGGCGAGCTGTCCGGCGAGGAAGTACCGCATGACGTCGGACATGCCGTCGGACGCGCTGCCCGGCATGACGTTCCTGCCGTGCTCGTCCGCCAACGACAGGTGGATGTGGCAGGAGTTGCCCTCGCGCTCGTTGTACTTCGCCATGAAGGTGATCGACATGCCCTCCTGGGCGGCGATCTCCTTGGTGCCGGTCTTGTAGACGGCGTGCTGGTCGCAGGTGACCAGGGCCTCGGCGTAGCGGAACGCGATCTCGTGCTGGCCGGGGTTGCACTCGCCCTTGGCGGACTCGACGGTCATCCCGGCGCCGGCCATCTCGTTGCGGATCCGGCGCAGCAGGGGCTCGATGCGGCCGGTGCCGAGGACCGAGTAGTCGATGTTGTACTGGTTGGCCGGGGTGAGCCCCCGGTATCCGGCGTCCCAGGCCTGCTCGTAGGTGTCCTTGAAGACGATGAACTCCAGCTCGGTGCCGACCTGGGCGGTGAGGCCGAGGTCCGCGAGGCGCTCCAGCTGGCGGCGCAGGATCTGCCGCGGCGCGGCCACGACCGGGGAGCCGTCGCTCCAGGCGAGGTCGGCGATCACCATGGCGGTGCCCTCGTTCCACGGCACCCGGCGCAGGGTGCTCAGGTCGGGGTGCATGGCGAAGTCGCCGTAGCCCCGGTCCCAGGAGGACATCTCGTAGCCGTCGACGGTGTTCATCTCGGTGTCGACGGCGAGGAGGTAGTTGCAGCCCTCCGTGCCGTGTTCGAGCACCTCGTCGAGGAAGAACCGCGCGGCGAACCGCTTGCCCTGCAGCCGTCCCTGCATGTCGGGGAAGGCCAGGACGACGGTGTCGATCTCGCCGCCCGCGACGAGGGCGTGCAGCTCCTCGACGCTGAGCGGGGGTGTGCGGTCTGCCACGGGAGGGCCTCCTTGGGGCATCTTCCGTCGTCTTTCCGGCTTCTGCGCGCTTCTTCGGACGGCGCCGAGAGCCATAAGGTATTGCTGAGAACCATTGCTTGGGAAGGGGGCACGGCCATATGCCGGTGGATCCGGTCGGCGGCCCGGACGACCCGCTGACGCCGGTACTGCGGCCGGTGCGCGCCGGGAACGGCTTCGAGGAGGCGCTGGAGCAGATCCTCCAGGTCGTACGGCTCGGTCTGGTGCCCGGCGGGGAACGGCTGCCCGCGGAGCGTGAGCTGGCGGAGCGGCTCGGGATCAGCCGGGTGACGCTGCGCGAGGTGCTGAAGGTGCTCCAGGACCAGGGACTGGTGGAGTCGCGGCGTGGACGGTACGGCGGAACGTTCGTGCTGCCCCGCACGGACGCCGCCGGCGAGAGCGAGCTGCGGCGGCGGGTCGCCGCGGTCGACATCGAGGACGTGCTGCGGTTCCGGGAAGTGCTGGAGGTGGGCGCGGCGGGGCTGTGCGCGGCACACGGGCTCACGGACGAGCAGGCGGACCGGCTGCGGGACGCGCTCGCCCGCACGCACGACGCCCCGCTCGCCGACTACCGGCGCCTGGACACGCTGCTCCACCTCACCCTCGCCGAGCTGTCCGGATCGCCGACGCTGACCGCGCAGTACGCGGCGGTACGGGCGACGGTGAACGACCTGCTCGACTGCATCCCGCTCCTGGTCCGCAACCTGGAGCACTCGCAGCGCCAGCACACCGCGCTGGTGGAGGGGGTGCTCGACGGCGACGCGGACGGGGCGCGGGAGATCATGCGGGAGCACTGCGCGGGGACCGCGGCACTGCTGCGGGGGTTCCTGACCTGAGGCCTTGCGCCGTACCGCCGCCGACGGCAAAGGTATGAGGGCGATCCATTGAGGGCAGCGGGAGGACGTATGACCGGCAGGCCGCTGATCGGCGTCAGTACGTATCTGGAGGCCGGGGCGCGCTGGGGCGTGTGGGAACTGGACGCGGCACTGCTGCCGGCCGGGTACCCGCGGCTGGTGCAGCGCGCGGGCGGGCTGGCCGCGATGCTGCCGCCGGATGCGGCGCAGCACGCGGCGGCGACGGTGGCCCGCCTCGACGCTCTGGTGATCGCGGGCGGCCCGGACGTCGAACCGGTCCGCTACGGTGCGTCCCCCCATCCCCGTACCGGGCCGCCCGCGCGGGAACGGGACACCTGGGAACTGGCCCTGATCGAGGCGGCGTTGGCCGCGCACGTACCGCTGTTGGGGATCTGCCGGGGCATGCAGCTGCTGAACGTCGCCCTCGGCGGCACGCTCGTCCAGCACCTCGACGGGCACGCGGAGGTGGTGGGGGTCTTCGGCCGCCATGCGGTGAAGCCGGTGCCGGGCACGCTGTACGCGGGTGTCGTACCGGAGGAGACGTCCGTACCGACGTACCACCACCAGTCCGTGGACCGGCTCGGCACGGGCCTCGTTCCCTCGGCGCACGCGGCGGACGGCACTGTGGAGGCGATCGAGCTGCCGTCCGCGGAGGGATGGGTGCTGGGGGTGCAGTGGCATCCGGAGATGGGGGAGGATCTTCGGGTGATGCGGGCGCTGGTCGCGGCGACTGGGGTTTGACCGGACGTTGCGGCGGGCGTCGGCTGATTCGGCACGGGGCGTTGTCCTGCCGGGCGCCCGAGAACTCGGTTCCGACGGTTGGTCGGCGACTGCGGGTCCCGGGTGGCTGGTCGCTCCCCCACTCTCGGCTTCTCCCCCACGCTCGGCTTCGCTCGCGCGGGGGGACCCCCATCGCGGCGGAGCCGCATATCGATACAGCCCCGCGCCCCTATCGGGCGCCACGCCAGCGGCGTCCCGGAAGGTGCCGTCAGCCTCGCCGCCCGCCCCCCTTGGCCGGCGGCACCCGTGTCAGGCCCAGTAGCTCTCTTGCCGGTCCCGTCGGTCGGTGGCCCGTGCGCCAGACCGCCCGTAGGTCGCGGCGGAGTCGTGCGCCGTCCACCGGGACGCTCACCAGGCGTCGGGTGGACAGCTCCTCGCCCACCGCCAGTTCGCTCAGCACCGCCGGTCCCGCGCCGCCGACCGCGGATGCCTTCACGGCCGTCGTGGAGGACAGCTCGATC
>NZ_JBQQCE010000673.1:0-3770 GCF_052245645.1 Streptomyces sp. KR55
GTCTGCACCCGGCCCGGCGGCACCGTCTCGTGGGCGCGGTCGAGGAGGCCGCGGTCGATCCGCAGTCCGTCCGGGGACTCGGCCACCGTCCAGTCGTACTCGGTGACGAAGCGGCCCACGCTGCTCGCGCCCGCCGCACCGATCAGCGGCACCGCGGTCGCGAGGACCGTCCACAGGTTGTGGGTGAAGAACCACAGGACGGACGGCACGACGAGCGCGGCGATCAGCGTGCCCCAGGTCGCGCCGGTCAGCACCAGGGAGACGGCGAGGACACCCGGGGGCACGTTCAGCAGCTGCCGGGCCGGCGCCTCGCCGACCTCGTGCGCGGTCTCGGGCGCGAAACCGGCCGCGCGCGCGAGCAGTTCGGCCCGCAGCGCGCGGGCCTCTCCCTCGCCGAGGAAGGCGAGTTCGTCCTTCTTGTCGGTCCCTATGACGTCGAGTTTGAGTTTCGCGACACCCGCCACGCGCGCGAGGAGCGGCCGGGTGACGTCGACGGCCTGGATCCGTTCAAGGCGGATGTGCGCGGTGCGCCGGAACAACAGGCCCGTACGGATGCGCAGTTCGCTCTCCGTCACCGCGAAGTGCGTGAACCACCAGGTGAGGAAGCCGTACAGCGCGGCGGCCGGTATGAGCACGGCGAGGGCGATCAGCAGCGTCGTCGTGGTCAGCCGCGCCAACTGGCGCTGCGTGCCGTCCGGGTCGTGCAGGGCCCACCCGAGGAGCACGGCGACCGGCGCCCACGCCCGCCGCAGCGGCGTGACGGGGTGCAGCCGCCGCTCGGTCACGACCTTGTCGCGGCGTACGTCGTCGTCGGTGCCCGGAGTCGTCACAGCCCCGCCGATCTGGCCTCGCCGAGCTCGGTCAGCCGGTCCCGCAGCCGCTCGGCCTCGGCCGGATCCAGGCCCGGGATGGTCGCGTCCGTCGCGGCGGCCGCCGTGTGCAGCTGCACGCTGGCCAGCCCGAAGTGCCGCTCGACGGGCCCGGACGTGACCTCGACCAGCTGCATGCGCCCGTACGGCACGACGGTCACCGTGTGCCACAGCACGCCCCGGCTGATCAGCAGGTCGTCGGCGCGCTCGGCGTACCGCCAGGAGCGCCAGTTGCGGCCGACGAGGTCCCAGCCCCACGCCATCAGCGCCAGCGGCAGCAGCGCGAACACGGCCCAGGCGGGACCGGCCAGCAGGCCCGGCAGCAGCCCGGCGGCGAGGGCGAGCAGTCCCAGCCACACCATCAGCAGCATCCGTCGCATCCGTAGCAGGCGGGGCGGCAGCCCGGTCCACACCGGCTCCGCCTCCGCTGTCGTGCCGCCCGCTGGGCTCCCCGTCTCCATACGGCCAGCGTACGTAGGAGAGACTGGGTCCATGACTCCTACGACGGAGACCATGGTCGGAATCGGCGGCGCCGCGGAGAGCACCGACATGGTGCTGAACATCGGCCCCCAGCACCCGTCCACGCACGGCGTGCTGCGGCTGCGGCTCCTCCTGGACGGCGAGCGCATCACGCGCGCGGAGCCGGTGATCGGCTACATGCACCGTGGCGCGGAGAAGCTCTTCGAGGCGCGCGACTACCGCCAGATCATCATGCTCGCCAACCGCCACGACTGGCTGTCGGCCTTCTCCAACGAGCTGGGCGTGGTCCTCGGTGTGGAGCGCATGCTCGGCATGGAGGTCCCCGAGCGCGCCGTGTGGACGCGTACCCTGCTCGCGGAGCTGAACCGGGTGCTGAACCACCTGATGTTCCTCGGCTCGTACCCGCTGGAGCTCGGCGGCATCACTCCGGTCTTCTACGCGTTCCGGGAGCGCGAGGTCCTGCAGAACGTCATGGAGGAGGTCTCCGGCGGGCGGATGCACTACATGTTCAACCGTGTCGGCGGCCTCAAGGAGGACCTGCCGGCCGGCTGGACCGCACGCGCGCGTGCCGCGGTCGCCGGTGTGCGCTCCCGCATGGACCGGTTCGACGACCTGGTGCTCGGCAACGAGATCTTCCGGGGCCGCACGCGGGGCGTGGGCACGCTCGCGCCGGAGGCCGTGCACGCCTACGGGGTCAGCGGGCCGATCGCGCGCGCGTCGGGCGTCGACTTCGACCTGCGCCGCGACGAGCCGTATCTCGCCTACGGGGAGCTGCAGGACACCCTCAAGGTGGTCACCCGGCAGGAGGGCGACTGCCTCGCCCGCTTCGAGTGCCTCCTGGAGCAGACCCACAACGCCCTCGACCTCGCCGACGCCTGCCTCGACCGGATCGCGGAGCTGGCGCCGGGGCCGATCAATCAGCGGCTCCCCAAGGTCCTGAAGGCACCCGAGGGGCACACGTACGCCTGGACCGAGAATCCCCTCGGCATCAACGGCTACTACCTCGTCAGCAAGGGCGACAAGACGCCGTACCGGCTCAAGCTGCGCTCGGCCTCGTACAACAACATCCAGGCGCTCACCGTGCTGCTGCCGGGCACGCTGGTGGCGGACATGGTGGCGATTCTGGGGTCGATGTTCTTCGTGGTGGGGGACATCGACAAGTAGCCGGTACGGGCCTCAGGCGAGTACGTCCGGAATTCCAACCGGCTGCACCAGCCACCCGAAGTCGCCCAGTCCACCCGCTGCGGTGAGCTCGGCGGCCTCCCCGGCGCTCGCGAGGGCGCGCACGTATGCCGAGGGGTTGGTGGTGGCAAGCGCGAGCGGGGGGCGTGCGCCTGCGATGCCCAGGGTGCGCAACGCAGCACGCTGGGCCAGCACGCGCCCACCGGGGAGCGTGCATGCGTCCAGCGCGACGTGCGCGGTGATGTCGCACGACCCGTCCGGCACGGGCGCTGTCTCGCGCCCCTCGCGGAAGCCGGTGAGCGTCCCGAAGAGCGGCCGTGCGCCGGCCGTGTGCGCGTAGTCGACGGCGACGGCGAGCCCGCGCTCGACGCGGGAGACGACCGACGCCCACGCCGTGTCCCTCGGCAGACCGATCTCGGCCCGCAGCCCCTCCTCGGCGGGCAGCGGCCACCACCGAGCGAGCCACTCGGCCTGCGCACCGGACACCGGCTCCCCGAGCCGCTCGGTCCCGTCCTCCCGTACGAGCACCAGCCTCGGTACGCCCGCGGAGTCCACCTCGGCGACCTCCACGGGCACGTTGTCCAGCCACTCGTTGGCGAACAGCAGCCCGGTCACGCGCTTCGGGGGCTCGGCCAGCCACTCGATGCGGTGATCGAGCCCCGCCGGGCGGCCGGCGATCTCGACGGCGTACGCGCGCGTGCGGGCGGCCACGTCGCCGGGCAGCGCGGTGAGCACACCGGAGACCAGCTCACCCCGCCCGGCGGCCATGTCGACGAAGTCGAGACCGGACGGGCGGCCCAGCGCCTCGTCGACCCGGCACAGCAGCCCCGCCACGGCCTCGGCGAACAGCGGCGACGCGTGCACGGACGTACGGAAGTGCCCGGCGGGCCCCTCGGGTCTGCGGTAGAAACCGCCCGGCCCGTACAGCGCCGCCTCCGCAGCCACCCGCCACCCTCGCCACCCGCCGTCGGCCGTTTCCTTGGTCACATCGCCAGGCTAGGCGCACAGGGGAACGGGGCCTCCACCTTGCGGAGTACACGTATCCGCTGCGGATCGGCCCTCCGGTTGACTCCCGCACGCATCATGCTTCCCTACTCTGGGTTACGTGCAGCGCCTCTACGACTTCCTCCGCAGGCACCCGACATGGGTCGACGGCTTCTGGGCCCTCGTTCTGTTCGGGATCTCGGTGGTGGGGGGTACGGTCCAGCAGGAGAACACCGGGACCGACCTGCCGTGGCT
>NZ_JBQQCE010000674.1:0-3769 GCF_052245645.1 Streptomyces sp. KR55
GCCCCGCGCCACTTCCTCACCGTCTTGACCGCCACACCAACGGCCCGCGCAGCACCCGCATTCGACATGCCTTCAGCACACGCCAGGATGATCCGGGCCCGCTCCGCCGGACGCCGATCCGGCATCCCGCCCGCCGCAGCAACTCGGCACGCTCGTCCTCGGACAGCGTGATCTCCACAGCAGAAGGACCCGGATGCGACATACCAACAGACTACTTATTAACCATCAGGATTTCTGGCGCATCACACTAGTGCCCCGGCAGGCAACGTTTGCCCGTCAAGGAGCGGCGTCCGGTGCGTGCTCTCGGCGTGCCGGCCGGAAGTCCTCGTACTGGATGTACTTGGGCTTTCGGCCGGTGCGGCGAGTGGGGGTACCTCCCACGCCCTTAAGGCAGTGGGGGAGCGTGCCGGGCGTCGCGACGGGGCGAACATTGCCTGTCGGGGCACTAGACCGTCATGGGCCGGTCGTACGGCCCTATGGGCGCCGGCAGCCGTGAACTCCCCGTCAGATGGCGGTCGACGGCCGCCGCCACCGCCCGCCCCTCCGCGATCGCCCACACGATCAGCGACTGCCCGCGCGCGGCGTCCCCGGCGGCGAACACGCCCGGGACGTTGGTCGCGAATCCGGCATCCCGTGCGATCGTGCCGCGCGGCTCCATCGCCAGCTCCAGCTGGTCGATGAGGCCGTCCGCCCGGTCGGGCCCGGAGAAACCGAGCGCGAGCAGCACGAGGTCGGCCGGGAGTACCCGCTCGGTGCCCGGCACCGGGCGCCGCTGCGCGTCCACCTCGACGAGGTGCAACGACCGCACATGTCCGTCGGTGTCACCGGTGAAGCGGAGCGTCGACGCCGCGAACAACCGGGCGTCGGCGTCCGCCGCCGGCGCGGTCCGCAGAGCACCGGCCTCCTCGTGCGCGGCCGACAGCCGGTAGATCTTCGGGTACGTCGGCCAGGGCTCGGCGTCCTCGTCGCGCTCGGCGCCGGGCTGGGCGTAGATGTCCAGCTGTGTGACGGAGGCGGCACGCTCGCGTACGGCCGTGCCGAGACAGTCCGCTCCTGTGTCGCCGCCACCGACGATCACGACATGCTTGCCGACGGCGGACAGCGGGGAGACCTCCAGATCCCCCTCGCACACCCGGTTGGCCAGCGGCAGATACTCCATGGCCTGATGGATACCGGCCAACTCCCGCCCTGACAGGGGAAGTTCACGCCACGCGGTCGCCCCCGTCGCGATCACCACGGCGTCGTAGCGCGCCCGCAACTCCGCTGCCCCGATGTCCCGCCCGATCACCGTCGACGTACGGAACTTGGTCCCCTCGGCCCGCATCTGCTCCAGCCGCCGCTCCAGATGGTGCTTCTCCATCTTGAACTCCGGGATGCCGTACCGCATCAGCCCGCCGAGCCGGTCGTCCTTCTCGTACACCGCCACGGTGTGGCCCGCCCGGGTCAGCTGCTGAGCCGCGGCAAGTCCGGTGGGCCCCGACCCGATGACCGCGACCGTCCGCCCGCTGAGCCGCTCCGGCGGCCGCGGCGGCGCGAAACCCTCCTCCCAGGCTCGGTCGGCTATCGCGCACTCGACGTTCTTGATCGTGACCGCCGGCTGGTTGATGGCGAGCACACAGCCCGCCTCGCACGGCGCCGGGCACAGCCGACCCGTGAACTCGGGGAAGTTGTTGGTGGCGTGCAGCCGGTCGCTCGCCGCCCGCCAGTCGTCGCGGGAGACCAGGTCGTTCCACTCCGGGATCAGATTGCCCAGCGGGCAGGCCTCGTGGCAGAACGGGATGCCGCAGTCCATACAGCGGTCGGCCTGCTTGTTGATGATGGGCAGCAGCGCCCGGGGGACATAGACCTCGTTCCAGTCCCGCACCCGCTCCTCGACGGGCCGGCGGGGCCAGTCCTCGCGGGGGGTGGTCATGAAACCCTTGGGATCGGCCATGGCCGGTTTCCTTGCATACGCGTACGACAGGCCGTGCGTCTTCGGGCGGCACTCTTTCGGCCACGATACGTCCCGTCGGCCACGGGCGCAGAGTCTGGGACAGCGCTTTCTGGCGGGTTGACCGGGGGCCTTCCGACTGCGCGGGCGTCGTCACGTGAGCCCCAGCACGTACAGCACCGCCGCGGCAGCCGAGGCGATCATGCGGACGTGGTTCCATGCCGTCCACTCCCTGACGTACGCGGGCCAGTACGCCGCCGCCTCCGGTGTCCCCGCGTCCAGTTCGAGCAGCGCGTTGTTGCGCGGCACGTTCGCGAGCATGGTCACGCCGAACGAGCCGATCAGATACAGCACGCTGCCCAGCAGCAGCTCGACCGCCCCCTCCTCCGGCCAGACCACCAACGTCACCACGGCGATCACCGCGCACAGCAGCGCCGACCCCAGGAACACGATCATGAAAGCCGGTTGCACGGCCGTCACGTTGATCGCCTTCATCGCGGCCACGCCCTGTGCGGGCGGCAGCGCGGCGAGTCCTCGCATCACGAACGTCGAGAAGGCGCAGAAGACCCCGGCCACCAGGCCTGTCCCGAGCACTCCCAGCACCGTCAGTACGAAGTACGGCCCATTGATCATGTCGCCCCTCATCTCCCACTTCGGACCGGGCCCGCGCCCAGTCCATCCCTGATCACGACTCACCGCTCACCACCAGTGAATGTCCGCACAAGAACCCGGACCATGCCCCATCGCCGCGCCCACATACGCGAGCGTCCAGGCCTGGGGCGGGCCATGTGAGGCCGACCGAGCTGGGGGAGGGAGTGGGGTGCCGTACGCCGATCCGCTGCCGGCGCCGCCAACTGCCCATGGCCGTCGCTGGAACGGCTGCGACGACTGCGGAAAGTCGGACCCCGCCTCCCGCCACCCCCGCAGCACCGTCTCCACCGCCGCCGCTGTCCGCCGCCGTGCCTCGTACCTCGCCACCCCGTTCATCAGCAGTTGGTCGTACGGCGTGTCCACATGCCGTACGGCCGCCACGACCGCCGATGTCACCGCCCCCTCGGTGAGCGCCCGCCCGGCCGCGCTCCGGCCCACCCGCCCGCTGCCCCGCACGGACGCGTGCGCCGCGATCGCCCGCGCCCGCTCGGCCGGACACCTGGGAAACAGCCGCAGGATCTCCGCCGCGAACGCCTCCGTGAACCGGTCGTCCTCGACCGCCCTGCGCTGCGCGTCCCTCGCCCGGCGCCGCCGTCGGGCCTCCGCGTCCGCCAGACACCGCTCCTCGGCCCGGGCGAGCCCCTCCTCCTCGACGAGGACGCCCTGACGCTCGTACCGGCTCTTGCGCCGGTTGAACCGCATGACGATCACCGACAGCGTGCTCTCCTCGCGCGCCCTGCGGGTCAGCGCAGTGTCCCCGCGCGGCAGGAACACCAGGTGCCCGAGGTCGGCACAGTCGAGGCACCGTGGCACGCCCTCCTCCAGGACGAGCAGCGACAGGGGTCCCCGCCGGCACGCGGCACAGCGCTTCTTCTTCAGGGGCTGGATGGTGACGAGTCCGGTACGGGACGAAGGAGTCACGGGCACCGCCTTGTCCGTCATATCCGCTTCCTGATCCGCCATGTCCGCTTCATGCCCGTGGACCCCCGGGATTTACGCCGTACCGCCGACCTCGTACCGCACCTCACCTCACCCGGGTCCCCGCGCCTGGGCTCACTCGCGACTGTCTGCCGCCGGCCGCACCGAGAGCCCGGCGCCCGGCCATCGGTGCTTTCGGCAGCGCGCGGCATCATGGCCCTGTGCGACTCGAAGCGATCACCTGGGACCGGCTCGGCGACTGCCTCGCCG
>NZ_JBQQCE010000675.1:0-3764 GCF_052245645.1 Streptomyces sp. KR55
CTCTCGAACAGCTCGTGGGTCCGCCATTCGTAGAAGTCGGAGATCCACACCACGACCGTGTTGCGGGGCTCGGCGATCTTCGGCTGGGCGAGCGCCATGGCAACCGTGCCGTCGGTGCCGCCGCCGAGCTTGGTGCGCAGCAGCGTCTCGAACGGGTCGTGCGCCCAGGGCGTGAGATCCAGCGCCTGTGTGTCGTAGGCGATCAGGTGGACGTCGACCTTCGGCAGGCCGGCGAATATGGACGCCAGGATGGTGCAGTTGACCATCGAGTCGACCATGGAACCCGACTGGTCCACGACCACGATCAGCCGCTGGGGCGTCGTCTTGCGGCTGGTGTGCCGGTAGTAGAGGCGGTCGACGTAGAGCCGCTCCTCCTCCGGGTCCCAGTTGGTGAGGTTCTTCCAGATGGTGCGGTCGAGGTCGAGGTTGCGGAAGACCCGCTTGGGCGGGACGGACCGGTCGAGCTCACCGACCGTGGCTTTCTCCACCTGGGTGCGCAGCACTTCGGTGACCTCGTCGACGTAACGGCGGATCAGCGCCTTGGCGTTGGCCAGGGCCACCCCGGAGAGGTTGTTCTTGTCGCGCAGCAACTGCTCGATCAGGGACATGCTCGGGGTGAGCCGCGCCGCCAGCTGCGGATCGGCCAGCACCTCGCGCAGATGCATGCGCTTGACGAGACCTGCCTCGATCGAGCCGAGTTCCGGGCCGATCTCGGGCACGAGCCGGCTGAGGTCGGGCGTGGGCCCGCCCATACCGGTGCCGGTCGGGCTGACGCCGCCCCCGGCTCCCGTGCGGTGAGTGCCGCCCCGCCCGCCGCGCAGTTCACCGGGCCGACAGCCCAGCGCCCGCTCCAGCCAGCCCGCGTCGGACTGCCAGCGGGCCAGTTGCTCGGCGGTGACGGTGCCGGGGCGGGAGGCGAAGACGTTCAGCAGCACCTTCGACGCGAGCGCCGCGCGCCGCACCTCTGCGGCCCGGTCGCGCGTACCGTCCTCGTCCGGCTCGGGTGTCATCAACCCGTCGAACTCGGCGGCCAGCTCCGGGTGCCGCTGCACCACGGAGTCGACGGACGCCCCCGGGTCGAGCAGCGCGGACGGCAGGCCCATGTCCTCGACCACGGCGAGACTCGCCGACTCCAGGGTGGCCTGCTCCTCGGGGTCGAAGAGGCGGGCCAGCAGCCGCCAGTACAGCACCTGCCGACGGTTGTCGTACGGATCGGGCGCGGGCACCTGCCCGGCGGTCTGGTCGCCCATTCCTGCGGCCTGCCCGGTCGTTTCTGCGGTCTGGCCGGTCATTTGCGCAGCAGCTTTCCGGCACGCTCGCGCAGCACCTCGACGGCGTCGGTGGCCGCCTTCTCGGCCCGCACGCCGGCCTTGTCGGTCGTACCCCCGGCCCAGGCACCGGCGTGCACGGTGACGGACTTCTTCCGCACGGTCCTCTCGACGGCGAGCGGCTGGAGCAGAAACTCCCCGGCGTCCCAGCGGAGCAGGGAGATGCACGCTCCCGACGAGGCGACGGCCTCCGGCGTGAGCGGACCGGCGGCCGGCACACGGTCGGTGTCTACGGCGAGACGCTGCCCGGCGACCTGGAAGGTGACCGTGCCGTTGTCGTCCTCCTCCACGGCGTACCCCTCCAGCAGGACGGGCACGGCGATCCGGGCCGGGTGCCGGTCGAGGGGCGCCGTCGGGAAGGCGGTAGCGGTGGGCAGCGCGACCCGGGCGGTGGTGAAGACCTCGGCGGGCTCACTCATCCGGGCCCGGGCGTCGTCCCAGATCAGGTCGCCCTCGGCGGTGAGGGGCATGGCGTCGAGTTTCATGGCACGCCCCTCGCTGATGGCGGCCAACAGTGACATGTGCGGCCGGAGCAGCTGCCACAGCCCCGCCCCGACGACGGTGTCCGGCTTCGGCGCGGACACGCTCGCCCGCACCAGCCGGGGTGTACCGCCGTCCGCGGGCTCGAACACCGCCTGCACCTGGGCCTGTACGGCGGTGGCGTGCTCCTGGACGTCGACGCCGAGCGGCAGCAGACGGCCGGTCACCTCGACCGCGGCGGGGGTATCGGCCGCTCCGGGCATGGTCAGCAACAGCGCACGCGACCACAGGTCGGCCCACCGCCGCGCCGGGACACGCTCCAGGGTCGCGCCCGGACAGGAGGCGGCGAGCTCGGCGGCGAACCCGTCGAGCAGCGTCGCCAGGCGGCGCAGCGCCGGATCGGGCAGCATCGCGGAGACGACGGGGGCGGCCCCGGAGACGAGTTCGTGGTCGATTCCCTGCCAACCGGCCCGCGCCAGATCGCACAGCCAACTACGGGCGGCGGCATGCAGATTGACCGCGTGCTCCTCGCCGCCGGCCGGGGCGGCGCCGCTTTCCTCGGCCCGAGGCCGGTCGACGGCGTCCTGGATCCGTGCGACGAGCGCATCGTGCACGGAACCGAGCAGGGCGATGCGGGCGGCGGCGAGCGCGACGAAGTGATCCTCGCCGGCGGCCCCGGCAGCCGCCTTCTCGGCCGCCTCGGCGACCCGGGAGGCGAGCGGAGTCCCGGCGACGGCATCGGCGAGCGCTGCAAGCCCCTCGGCCTGGGCGGGCTGAGGCCGGAGGAGGCCGCCGACGAGGGCATCGTCGAGACCGTCCACGGCGGCAAGGGCCTCCGCCAGCCCGTCGATGGCATCGTTCAGCAGATCGGCACGCATCAGGCCACCGCCCTCGTCGTCGGGAACCACTGCATCTCGGGCAACGGAGCGGTGACCGGGGCGAGTTCGAGATAGGCCAGGTGCCGCAGGAACCGGCTGAACACCTGCGCCGCCGCCGAACTGTCGCCCTGCGCGGGCCGCATGGCGGTCATGGCGTCGGTGAGGGACTGTGCGTCGGGCCCCTCGGCGGCGTCCTCGACCTTCAGATACCGGGCGACGCGCTCGACGCCGTACTGGAGCACGGCCTCACCGATGAGCGCGCGAATGTGGTTGCAGAACCATCCCCGTGCTCCGCCGCAGGGACGGTTGTTGTTGGTGCTGCACGCGAACGCGTACGACCCCGCCTCCACCGACGACACATACACGCGCCCGATGTCCGACCCGCTGGACACCACCCCCTGCAACCGCCCGTCGGCCAGCTCCACGAACGGCACCTTGGCGAGCTTCCGCGGCCGCGCAGACGGCACCACCCGCGCCGTGCTCGACTTCTCCCACACCGACAACGCACCATCTCCCATGCATGCGAAAGGGGGCGTTCACGCCACCTCGGCGGAACGAGATCGAATCTATCGGCGGGCACTGACAATGCGTCTGACCAGCGGGAATGGAGCGACCCTGCCGTTGCAGGGCGCCCGAAATCCCTGGCGTGGCACCGGACATGGACGGAGACTTGCCTCATGACTGACATGGGGACGTTCCGGGAGACGGTCACCGCATGGGCGGCCGGTGGCCCCGGCGCACCCGCACACGAGCCGGCCGCGCGGCTACGCATCCAGGTGGCCGTCCTGCTGGAAGGACCGAGCGACGCCGCAGCGATCAGCGCACTGGCCGTCGGCCGCGGCCGGAACCTGGCGGCCGAGGGAGTGTGGGTCCTGCCGATGGGCGGTGCGACGAACATCGGCCGCTTCGCCCGCCTCCTCGGACCGTCCGGCCTGGGCCTCCGCCTCACGGGCCTGTGCGACGAGGCGGAACACCGCTACTACGCCCGCGGCTGGGAACGGGCCGGTGCGGCACAGCAGGGCATCTTCGGCTACGCGACCCGGTTGCGCAGCCGCACCCAGGGCCGCGGCACCTTCAC
>NZ_JBQQCE010000676.1:0-3759 GCF_052245645.1 Streptomyces sp. KR55
GTAGGTGCCGGAGGAGCAGACCACCGACACGACCAGGTCGAGCACGGGCGTGCCGTCCTCGGCTACGGCGTCCCGGACGTCGTACACGCTGAACGACGACACCGTCACGCGGCGGGCCGGGATGTCGAAGTCCTCGCCCTCCCGCGCCCGCTTGTAGGAGCGCACGCCGTTGATCTTGATGGCGCTGACCTTGGACGGTACCTGCATGATGTCGCCGGTCAGCTTGGCGATCCCGGCGTCGATGGCCTCCAGGGTGACCTTCGAGGCGTCGAACGACCCCGTGATCTCGCCCTCGGCATCGTCCGTCACGGTCGTCTGGCCCAGGCGGATCGTGCCCAGGTACTCCTTCTCGGTCAGCGCGAGGTGCCCGAGGAGCTTGGTCGCCTTCTCGACGCCGAGGACGAGGACGCCGGTCGCCATCGGGTCGAGGGTGCCGGCGTGGCCGACGCGGCGCGTCCTGGCGATGCCGCGCATCTTGGCGACCACGTCGTGCGAAGTGAAGCCCGACGGCTTGTCGACGATGACGAGGCCGTCGGGCGTGGTGTGCTTCTGGGTCATGCGGTGGTGTCGTCCTCGTCGTCACCCGGCTTCTTGTACGGGTCGGCGTCTCCGGCGTATGTGGCGCCGGTGGCCGCCTCGCGCACCTTCTCGTCGGAGGCGCGCGCCTTGTCGAGGAGGTCCTCGATGGTCCGGGCGGTGTCCGGGAGGGCGTCGGCGACGAAGGCCAGGGTCGGCGTGAACTTCACACCGGCCGCCCTGCCGACCTCGGAGCGCAGGATGCCCTTGGCGCTCTCCAGACCGGCGGCCGCGGCCGCCCGCTCCTCTTCGTCCCCGTACACGGTGTAGAAGACGGTCGCCTCCCGCAGATCGCCCGTCACCCGGGTGTCCGTGATGGTGACGTGCGAGCCGAGCCGCGGGTCCTTGATCCCACGCTGCAGCTTCTGGGCCACCACCTCTCGGATGAGGTCCGCCAGCCTCTTAGCCCGCGCGTTGTCGGCCACTGGTCCGTCTCCCGTTCTTTCCTGTCTACGTTCTTCGGTCAGTCGTCGTCGCCGTGGAAGCGGCGTCTCACGGACAGCAGCTCCACCTCGGGGCGGCCGGCGACCAGCCGCTCGCACCGGTCCAGTACGTCCCTCAGGTGCCCCGCGTCGCCGGACACCATCGCGAGCCCGATGAGGGCCCTGCGATGAAGGTCCATGTGATCCACCTCGGCCGCGCTCACGGCGTACTTCCGCTGGAGTTCCGCGACGATCGGACGGACGACGGAGCGCTTCTCCTTCAGCGACCGTACGTCGCCGAGAAGCAGGTCGAAGGACAGCGTCCCCACATACATGTATGTAACCGGTTCACCCGCCGGTACGGGATCGATGGCCCCGCTGTTCAGTCGGCAGGGACATCAAGAAAGGTACAACGAACGGGCGGATGGCTCGACGGGATTCTTTTCGCCCGCCTCCTGGCCGACCGGCCGGGGTCTGGGGGCGGAGCCCCCAGTACACGGCGCGCTGGCCGGCAGGACCGAAGTCCCGCCGGCCAGCACAAACCGTCGGCGCAATTACGCCCGCGGCTTCTCCCGCATCTCGTACGTCGCGATGACGTCGTCGACCTTGATGTCGTTGAAGTTGCCGAGGTTGATACCGCCCTCGAACCCTTCGCGGATCTCGGTGACGTCGTCCTTGAAGCGACGCAGACCCTCGATGTTGAGGTTCTCCGCGATGACCTTGCCGTCGCGGACAAGGCGCGCCTTGGTGTTCCGCTTGACCTCGCCGGAGCGGATGAGAACACCCGCGATGTTGCCCAGCTTGGACGACTTGAAGACCTCGCGGATCTCCGCCGTACCGAGCTCGACCTCTTCGTACTCCGGCTTGAGCATGCCCTTGAGGGCCGCCTCGATCTCCTCGATCGCCTGGTAGATGACCGAGTAGTAGCGGACGTCCACACCCTCGCGCTCGGCCATCTGCGCCGCGCGGCCGGCCGCACGGACGTTGAAGCCGATCACGATGGCGTCGGAGCCCATCGCCAGGTCGATGTCGGACTCCGTGACCGCACCGACGCCGCGGTGCAGGACGCGGATGTCGACCTCTTCGCCGACGTCCAGCTGGAGCAGGGAGGACTCCAGGGCCTCGACGGAACCAGAAGCGTCACCCTTGATGATCAGGTTCAGCTGCTGGACCTCGCCGGCCTTGAGCACCTTGTCCAGGTCCTCGAGCGAGACGCGACGCGTGCGCTTGGCGAAGGCCGCGTTGCGCTCGCGGGCGGCACGCTTCTCGGCAATCTGGCGGGCCGTACGGTCCTCCTCGACGACGAGGAAGTTGTCGCCCGCGCCCGGGACGTTGGTCAGGCCCAGGACCTGGACCGGCGTCGACGGGCCTGCCTCGGCGACGTTGTTGCCGTTGTCGTCGAGCATGGCGCGCACACGACCGTAGGCGTCGCCCACGACCATCGTGTCACCGACCCGCAGCGTGCCTCGCTGAACGAGGACCGTCGCCACGGCACCACGGCCGCGGTCGAGACGGGACTCGATCGAGATGCCCTGCGCGTCCTGGTTCGGGTTGGCCCGCAGGTCGAGCGAGGCGTCGGCCGTGAGGATCACGGCCTCCAGCAGGGAGTCGATGTGCAGACCCTGCTTGGCGGAGATGTCGACGAACATCGTGTCGCCGCCGTACTCCTCGGCCACCAGCCCGTACTCGGTGAGCTGACCGCGCACCTTGGTCGGGTCGGCGCCCTCGACGTCGATCTTGTTGACCGCGACGACGATCGGGACGTCGGCCGCCTTGGCGTGGTTGAGCGCCTCGACCGTCTGCGGCATGACGCCGTCGTTGGCCGCGACGACCAGGATCGCGATGTCGGTCGACTTCGCACCACGGGCACGCATGGCGGTGAACGCCTCGTGACCCGGGGTGTCGATGAAGGTGATCTTGCGCTCTTCGTCGTTGACCTCGGTCGCGACCTGGTAGGCACCGATGTGCTGGGTGATGCCGCCGGCCTCGCCCGCGATGACGTTCGTCTTGCGGATGGCGTCGAGCAGTCGGGTCTTACCGTGGTCGACGTGACCCATGACGGTGACGACCGGCGGGCGGACCACCAGGTCCTCGTCGTCGCCCTCGTCCTCGCCGAACTCGATGTCGAAGGACTCGAGCAGCTCGCGGTCCTCCTCCTCGGGGCTGACGATCTGAACCGTGTAGTTCATCTCGTCGGCGAGGAGCTGCA
This sequence comes from Streptomyces sp. KR55, assembly GCF_052245645.1. Lineage (NCBI taxonomy): Bacteria > Bacillati > Actinomycetota > Actinomycetes > Kitasatosporales > Streptomycetaceae > Streptomyces > Streptomyces sp. KR55. Next base: position 3,208 of record NZ_JBQQCE010000676.1, read on the forward strand.
GCGTCTCGTCGGAGACGGACTGCGTGGCCGTGACCATCTCGCCGAGGTTCATCATGACCGCGACGAGCGACGCCGGGTTGGCGTTGATCTTCTCCGCGAAGTCGGTGAGCGACGCACCGCGCGACAGGCGAATGGTCTCGCCGTTGCCGCGAGGCAGCATCACGCCGCCGACCGACGGGGCCTGCATGGCCTCGTACTCCTGACGCCTCTGCCGCTTCGACTTGCGACCACGACGCGCGGGACCGCCGGGACGACCGAAGGCACCCTGCGTGCCACCACGGCCACCGGGACCACCGGGACGACCACCGAAGCCGGGACGGCCACCGCCGCCACCGGGACCACCCGGACGACCGGCGAAACCGCCGCCACCGCCACCCGGACCGCCGGGACGGCCGGCGAAGCCGCCACCGCCACCACCGGGACGACCGGCGAAGCCGCCGCCGCCCGGGCGACCGCCGCCGCCACCGGGACGACCGCCGCCACCACCGGGACCACGGCCACCGGGACCACCGCCACCGGGACGCGGGCCGGCAGCGGGACGCTGCGGCATCA
>NZ_JBQQCE010000677.1:0-3741 GCF_052245645.1 Streptomyces sp. KR55
CATGGTGGGAGCCGCGGTGGGCGCGGTCATGAACCGGCGGGACACCAGGAAGATCGCCGCGCGGATCCGGGCGGACCTGCGGAAGATGCAGGTGCCGTGGGACCAGCTGTCGGAGCTGCCACCGCTGCCGCCGCTGGAGCGGCCCGCGGACGCGCTGTCGATCGAGAAGCCCCTCGAGGAGCCCGGGCGTCCGGGCCCGAACGCGACCGAGTAATCGGCGTAGTCGGCTACGCCGTACACGCCGCCTTGGCGGCCCTGATGGCCTCCGCCAGCCGCTCGGGCTCACGCGTCGACAGGTACAGGTACGGCGTCGGGTCGGCCGGGTCGATGACCTCCACGCGCAAGGCCGTGGGGATGTAGGCGCGCAGCAGCAGGAAGGCGCGGGTGTCGGCCTTGTGGGTGCGCCAGGCGCGGGCCTCCTCGGGCTCCAGGATCTCCGCCTCACCCAGGGCCGTGACTGGGATCTTCGCCTCGCCCGCGATCAGAGAGTCGTTCACCACGCGGATGCGGACCGAGCCGTACGAACTCGCCGCGACCGCTGCGACCGCGGTGCCGCCGGCCAGGCCCCCCAGCATCGGCAGGGTGCCGAAGGGCAGCAGGATCAGGGCCATCGAGACCCCGACCAGGAGGCTGATCAGCCACCAGGAGCGGGGCGCGGTGAGGCGTTCTTCGTACGGGGCGGCGGAAAGCTGCTGCATGGACTCAAGCTTGGCACGGTGTCCGCAGGGAGGCAGGGTCAGGGGGGCGGGGTGAAGCGCCGGGTAAGGTCTGCGGCTGTGAGTGGTACATCCGCAGCTCTGGAGCCTCCCGCCGACGCGACGAAGCCGGTGCGGCACCCCGACGCTCCCGCACCCGGCGAGCTCCTCGGCCCGCACTACGGCGAGTGCTTCGGCTGCGGCGGCGACCAGCCGCATGGACTGCACCTCGCGGCGCGGGCCGGCGAAGGGGTGTCGATCACCGCCGAGTTCACCGTGCGGCCCGAACACCAGGGCGCTCCGGGCCTGGCCCACGGCGGAGTGCTGGCGACCGCCCTCGACGAGACCCTCGGCTCGCTGAACTGGCTGCTGCGCACCATCGCCGTGACCGGACGGCTGGAGACCGACTTCGTGAGGCCGGTGCCGGTGGGGACCACGCTCCAGCTGGCCGCCGAGGTGACGGCGGTCGCCGGGCGGAAGATCTACTCGCGGGCCACCGGACGCATCGGCGGCCCCGACGGGCCTGTCGTCGTCCGCGCCGAGGCGCTCTTCATCGAGGTCGAGGTCGACCACTTCATCGATCACGGCCGCAAGGAAGAGATCCAGGCCGCCATGAACGACCCCGACCAGATCCGGCGCGTCCGCGCCTTCGAGGTGAACCCGTGAGCCGCGACCCCGTGAACGTGCTGATCCGGCGTGTCGATCCGGACGTACCGCTTCCGACGTATGCGCACCCCGGCGACGCGGGAGCCGATCTGCGCACCACCGAAAGCCGTGAACTGAAGCCGGGTGAGCGGGCCGTACTGCCCACGGGCGTGTCTGTGGCGCTCCCGGAGGGGTACGCGGCCTTCGTGCACCCGCGTTCCGGTCTCGCCGCCCGCTGCGGCGTGGCCCTCGTGAATGCCCCGGGGACGGTTGATGCCGGGTACCGTGGGGAGATCAAGGTGATCGTGGTGAATCTCGACCCGCGCGAGCCCGTGCGGTTCGAGCGCTTCGACCGGATTGCCCAACTGGTCGTCCAGCAGGTCGAGAGGGTCCGCTTCCAGGAGGTGGCGGAGCTTCCCGACTCGGCACGGGCCGAGGGGGGCTTCGGGTCCACCGGTGGCCATGCCGCCGTGGACGGCGGGCGCGGCACAAACGGTCAGGCCGCCGTCGGCGGCAACGCGGGTGGGAATCGATACGCTTCGGTCGTATCCGACCGGGAAGGACAGTGACGTGTTCGGACGTCGCAAGAAGAAGGGTGCCGCCGAGGACGCGGCCGGCGAGGCCGAGCAGGTCGTCGACAGCGTCGACACTGAGGCGGACGAGGTCGAGCGCGAGCGGGTGCGGCTCGAGCCGGAACCGCGGCCCGACGGGCCCTGGGACAGCACCGAGGTCCGGGACCCGGCCGAGGGACGGGTGGACCTGGGTGGTCTGTTCGTGCCGGGCGTCGACGGCATGGAGCTGCGGGTCGAGGTCGCGGGCGACGCGATCGTCGCGGCGACCGTCGTACTGCGGGACAGCGCCATCCAGCTGCAGGCCTTCGCCGCGCCCAAGCGCGAGGGCATCTGGGGCGAGGTGCGCGAGGAGATCGGCGCCGGCATCACCCAGCAGGGCGGCATCATCGACGAGGTCGAGGGCCCGCTCGGCTGGGAGCTGCGAGCCCAGGTGCCGGTGCAGCTGCCGGACGGCACGGGCGGCTTCCAGGTGGTCCGGTTCGTCGGTGTGGACGGGCCCCGCTGGTTCCTGCGGGGTGTGATCTCCGGGCAGGGTGCCGTGCAGCCGCAGGCCGCCGGCCTCCTGGAGCAGATCTTCCGGGACACGGTCGTGGTCCGCGGCGACGGGCCGATGGCGCCCCGCGACCCGATCGTCCTGAAGCTGCCGAACGACGCGCAGATGGTCCCCGAGGGCGTCCAGCAGGACGACCAGGCCGGTTCCCGCTTCTCGGGCGGCATGGGACAGCTGCAGCGCGGGCCGGAGATCACCGAGGTCCGTTAGACGTCAGCCCACGCAGGGCCGCATCCCCCCGGAGGGGTGCGGCCCTCGTCGTGTGCGAGCGCTTGAACGGGTGGGCGTCGCTTCGTGATACTGGCGCCCGGATCACGGGGGAGGCGGCATGAGCCAGGTGGTCACCGAGACCATGGTGCGCGTCGAGAACGTCCACAAGTCGTACGGCGAGGGAGCCGCCGCCGTGCACGCCCTGCGCGGGGTCTCCTTCGACGTCTCGCGCGGTGAACTCGTCGCCCTCAAGGGGCGCTCGGGGTCCGGGAAGACGACGTTGCTCAACATCGTCGGTGGCCTCGACGAGCCGGACCGGGGGCGGGTCGCGGTCGACGGGCTCGATCTGTCGGGGCTCGGCGAGAACGGCCTCCTGGAACTGCGCCGGGGCCGCATCGGCTTCGTCTTCCAGTCCTTCGGGCTCATCCCGATCCTCACGGCCGCCGAGAACGTCGGCGTACCGATGCGGCTGCGCCGGGCCGACCCGCGAGAGCGCGAGGAACGCGTCGAGCTGCTGCTGTCCCTGGTCGGCCTCGCCGACCACGCCGCCCAGCGGCCCGGCGAGCTGTCCGGCGGTCAGCAGCAGAGGGTGGCCATCGCCCGCGCCCTCGCCAACAGCCCCTCGCTCCTCGTCGCCGACGAGCCGACCGCCCAGCTGGACGCGGAGACCGGTCACGCGGTGATGGAGCTGCTGCGGGCCGTCGTACGCAGTGAAGGCGTCACGGCGCTGGTCGCCACGCACGACGCGACCCTGCTCGACCTGGCCGACCGGGTCCTGGAGCTGAGCGACGGAGCGGTCGTCGAACGCTAGTTCGCCCAGTGGGGTGCCGTCAGGGTTATGTCAAAGACGCCCTCGGCCCTCCTGGCCGCCCCATTTGCCCGGAACGTTGGCCGTAAGGTCGACGCTGCGTACGTGCAGTTTGCAGAAGACGGACAATGAGGACATGGCACGCGGCAAGCTTCGGATCTACCTGGGTGCGGCGCCGGGGGTGGGCAAGACGTACGCGATGTTGTCCGAGGCGCACCGGCGGGTGGAGCGGGGCACGGACTGCGTGGTGGCGTTCGTGGA
>NZ_JBQQCE010000678.1:0-3740 GCF_052245645.1 Streptomyces sp. KR55
CACGGAACCGGGCCCTGCCCACGTCAAGGCGGCCGTCCCAGAACGGAGCGCGGTTGTCCTTCGGATTGCCCAGGCCACGCAGGTGGGCGTACTCGATGCCGGCCTCGGCAAGTGCCTCCCCGAGGCGGGTCTTGCTGAAGCCCCTTTTGCGGCTGATCGGCGTGAGCCGTACGTCCGCCACAACATCGATACGACTGTCGAGGAGCGAGGCCACGAAGGAGTCGATGTCCCGGCCTTCGTACCCGGCCGACCACAGCCCCGGCGTCGCGGCGCTGGTCGTCTCTCGGAACAGCTCGTCGAGCGATGAGCCGAGGGCTCGTGCGAGCTCGCCGACGGTGAAGAAACCTGGCTGGATCGCTCCCCGGTTCTCCAGCCGTGCCAGCGTGCTGACGCCGACACCGGCCTCCTTGGCCAGCCGCTCGCGCGACCACCCCCGCGCCTCTCGCAGCTCCCGCACCCGCAGCGCGAGGAGCTGCGCAGGAGTGTGGTCGTCGTGACGCGCTGAGTGATGACCGGCCATGGGCCGTGATCCTAACGGCCGTTGACTCCTGGCGCGTGGCCGCATGGCGGACCTTGCCTTCATGTGCTCTAGGCCGGTTCGCGGCCCAGGAGGGTGGCGCGTCGGTAGTACTCGTACAGCCCGTCGAAGACCGGCTTGGTGACGGCCATGGTGTGCTCGTCGTCGCCGATCATGGACAGGCCGCGCAGGACGACGTCCAGGCCGGGGGCCTCGGGGGCGTCGAAGCGTTCGTCGTCGAGGTCGGCCTCGTGGACGATCTCGGCGATGCGCCGCAGCGCGGGGTCGCCGGTGAAGTCGTACCGGCGCAGGATGGTCTCGAAGCTGCAGTCGCCGTGGTGGTGGCCGAGTTCGGCGCCGCGCATGTCGAAAGGGGTGGCGTCGGAGGGGACTTCGGCCGGGTCGGTGACGAAGACGAACTCGGCATCGGGGTCGACGAAGCGGCGGAGCAGCCAGGCGCAGGCGGCGCGGTCGATGTGGATGCCGGCGCGGGTGGCCCACTTCATGCGGAGTTCTCCTCGGGAGCAGGGGCGGTGTTCGCGGGGTGCAGGGCCTCCACCGCGGCTTCGGCGGTGCGGCGCTGCGGCGGAGGGAAGTAGTCGCGGCGCTGGATGCGGCGCAATTCGGCGCGCAGCTTGCGCAGAATGCGTTGGCGTTCGTCGTCGGGCTGGTGGCGGGCTTCCTCGGCCTGTGCGCGTACCCCCTCGTACTCGGCGGCGCGGGCGTCGGTCATGGTCCGGGCGAGCCTTCGTTCCTCGGCGAGCGCGGTCGGGTGGGCGATCCACAGGGTGGCGGTGCCGCCGAAGTCGGTGATCTCCTCGGCGATCCACTCCAGCTGCTCCCGAGTGCGGGCGTCGGCGGGCAGCGCGATCACGCCGTCGCTGATCTGGGCGACACCGAGCCGCTTGAGCTTGCGCCAGACGGTGATGCGCGGCGTCGAGGGCTCGCGCGGCAGCCGGTAGGAGAGCAGCACCCACTGGCCCGCGGCGCTGGGTGCCGGAGGGGGCGGGCTGTCGTGGTCGGTCACGCGGAGGGTCCTGGGCGGTGTGGTTTCCCATTGCCCAGAGCGTGCGCTGCGGGCGGCGGCTCTGCCGCTGCCGACGGCTGCAACGAACTGTTCATCTTCATCGGTACCTCGCTCCCTTCCACCTCACGGCACCATGATGTAACCATGGTTGCACTCGCTGATGCCGCCTGGATGGAGACCTCTGCGGATGACCGCCACCGACCGACCGGCCTCGGAACCGCCGAAGACCGAGCCCGACCGGGGCGATCTCATACCGTTCCGCGAGGCCCTGCGCACCTGGTTCACGATCTCGCTGCAGACCTTCGGCGGCCCCGCCGGACAGATCGCCGTGATGCAGCGAACGCTCGTCGAGGAGAAGCGGTGGATCGGCCAGCAGCGCTTCAACCACGCCCTCAGCTACTGCATGCTGCTGCCCGGACCCGAGGCCCAGCAACTGGCGATCTACACCGGCTGGCTGCTCAACGGCACCCGGGGCGGCCTGGCCGCCGGCACCCTCTTCGTACTGCCGGGTGTCGTGGCGCTGCTCGCGCTGTCCGCGCTGTACGTCGGCCTCGGTACGACCGCCGCGGTCACCGGTCTGTTCGCCGGACTCGCCCCTGCCGTGGTCGCCATCGTCGCGCAGGCCGTGTGGCGGGTCGGCCGCCGTTCGCTGACACACCCGCTGCTGGTGGGTCTCGCGGTGGCCTCCTTCGCGGCGTTGGCCCTGTTCCAGGTGCCGTTCCCCGTGGTGATCGTCGCCGCCGGGGCGGCCGGATGGCTGATCGCCCGCTGGGTGGCCGCCGTCTTCAAGCCCGCCGCGCACGGTTCCGGCGACGACGGTCCGGTCCCTCTGATTCCCGACGGCGCACTGCACCACGAGCGCCCGAGCCGCCGCCGTACCGCGCGCATCCTGCTGGCCGGCCTGCTGCTGTGGGCCGTCCCGGTGGCCGCCGTTGCCGTACTGACCGGCACAGGCAGCGTCTTCACCACGCAGGGACTGTTCTTCTCCGGCACCGCCCTGGTCACCTTCGGCGGTGCCTACGCCGTCCTCGCCTATGTCGCCCAGCAGGCCGTGCAGACGTACGGCTGGCTCAGCGCCGGCGAGATGGTCCGCGGCCTTGCGCTGGCCGAGACCACGCCGGGGCCGCTGATCATGGTGGTGCAGTTCGTCGCGTTCCTCGGCGCCTACCGGGACCCGGGCTCCCTCGACCCGTGGGCGGCCGCACTGCTCGGCGCCCTGCTGACCACCTGGGTCACCTTCGTGCCGTGCTTCCTGTTCATCTTCCTGGGCGCCCCCTACATCGAGCGGCTGCGCGGCAACCGTCACGTCTCCGCCGCCCTCAGCGGCATCACGGCGGCCGTCGTCGGCGTCATCGCCAACCTCGCGCTCTACTTCGCCGAGCACACCCTCTTCACCACCGTCGACAACCGCACCTTTGGGCCGCTGCACCTGGGACTGCCGGACCTCACCACCTTCCGTCCCGTCGCCCTCGGCATCGCGCTGGTCGCCGTCGCCCTGATCTTCCGGCTGCGCTGGAGCGTCCTGCGCACCCTGGGCGTGTGCGCCGGCCTTGGGCTCGCGGCGGCCCTGGCCGGCGTGACCGGGAGCTGATCCGCGCCGGCCTCCGGGCCCTCCTCGGCGGTGCCCACCGCCTGCGCCCGCTCCCGTATCAGCCGCCGACCCGACGGCTGCCAGGTACCTTTTCACGTGCCGTAGAGGAATCTCCCCTAGCAATTACTCTGGAACATTGACGGCCCCCACGCGGAGGACCAAACCGCTGGGCCAGGCGCGCAGCTGCGAGCGCCAATCCCGCCGCAGGGCGCGGAAAGTCATGCCGGTGACCCTCCTCCTGGGGAAACTCCCGCACCCGAACCGCAGAAGGTACCAACCATGCCGACCAGCGTTGCCCCGCAGCCCACCGACTTCTCGCTGGACGTGATGGGGTGCCGGTTCCGCGGCGCTGGGCGTAGCACGAGGCTCTGAGGCGAGGGAGCCCAGCGGCAGTCGGTCCGGCGGCCCCTCATAGGGTTTCAGCCTGGGGCGAGGTGAGGTCGGGCGGGTAGCCCTTGGCACGAGCCAGGTGTCGAGGGCTAGGTGTTCTGTCCACGGAGGTTGGTGACGCAGGTCTCGGCTGAGGGATCTTGAAATGGGTGAGGGCCTTCTGGCCTGGTGTGGATTGCGACATCTGCACCGGCGACCAGAGAGGCCCTCGTGCC
>NZ_JBQQCE010000679.1:0-3705 GCF_052245645.1 Streptomyces sp. KR55
AGCATGAGTCGGTCGATGGTGATCGGGAGGGAGCGGATGCGGCGGCCGGTGGCGTGGAAGACGGCGTTGCCGATGGCCGCGGCCAGGCCGACCAGGCCGACTTCGCCGACTCCCTTGGTGCCCACCGCGGTTGCCCGGTCGGGGCCGCCGACGAAGAGCACCTCCATGTCGGGAACGTCGGCGTTCACCGGCATCAGGTAGTCCCCGAAGGTGGCGTTGGCGATGCGGCCGGTGCCCTGGTCGGTGGCCGTCTCCTCGAACATCGCCTGGCTGATGCCGCCCACCGTGCCGCCGATGATCTGGCTGGTGGCGGTCTTCTCGTTGAGGATGCGCCCGCCGTCGATCGCGGAGACGACCCGGGCCACCCGCAGCAGGCCCAGTTCGGGGTCGAGGCGCACCTCGACGAACTTGGCTCCGAAGGCGCCGGAGAGCGCCATCCCCAGCTCCTCGGCCTGCGGGGGAGTGCTCCTGCCGTCGGCGCTGAGTTCCTCGAGGCCGTGACGGGTCAGGATCTCCGTGTAGGTCTCCCCCTGGGCGGGATCACCGATGCGGTGGATGCGCCCGTCGGTGACGGTGACGTCGTCGAGCGCGGCTCCGTGCAGCGGGGATTCGGTGTCGTCGCGCACGACGTCGAGGAACTCCCGCACCAGGCGCCGGCAGGCGGCGTGGACGGCGTTGCCGAGAGCGCCGGTGAGGCCGGAGCCGCCGGCCTGGGGCGCGTACGGCATGTCGGAGTCGCCGAGGTCGAACCGCACCCGGGCGACGTCGACGCCGAGCAGCTCGGCCGCCAGTTGGGTCATGACCGTGTAGGTGCCGGTTCCGATGTCGGTGGCGGCGCTGCGCACGTATGCCGAGCCGTCGTGGCGCACCGAGGCACGGGCCTGGCACGGCACTTGGTAGAACGGGTAGGAGACGCCGGCCAGGCCGTAGCCGACGAGCCAGCGGCCGTCGCGCATGGAGCCGGGTTCCGGGGTGCGCCGCGACCAGCCGAACCGCTCGGCGCCCGCCACGAAGCACTCCCGGAGCGCCTTGCTCGACCAGGGCAGGCCGAGGATCGGGTGCTCCTCGGCGTAGTTGCGCAGGCGGATCTCGAGGGGGTCCATGCCGATGGCGTGGGCGACTTCGTCGATGGCGGACTCGAGGGCGAAGTTGCCCTGCCCCTCGGCCGGCGCGCGCATGGAGCCCGGGCAGGGGATGTTCAGCCGGGCCTGCCGGTCGCGGGTCAGGGCGTTCGGGCAGGCGTAGGAGACGGCCGAACCGAAGGAGACCGGTTCGTAGTCGTCGTCCTCCATCGCCACGGACGAGATGCCGTGGTGCTCGATGGCCACGAGGTCCCCGTCCCGGGTGGCGCCGATCTTGATCTGCTGGACGCTGTTGGGCCGGTGCCCCACGGAGGTGAACATCTCCGGCCGGGTCAGCACCAGCTTGACCGGGCGCCCGACCTCGCGGGCGGCCAGCACGGTGAGGATGACGTGGGACCACACGCGCAGGCCGGCACCGAAGCCGCCGCCGACGAAGGGCGCGAGGACCCTGACGCCGCTCTCGGGGACCTTGAAAATGCCGGCGAGCGAGGCACGCACGTTGTGCGGCCACTGGGTGGAGTCGTGCACGGTGAGCGAATCGCCGTGCCAGGACGCGACGGTGGCCATCAGGCCGAGCGGGTTGTTGGTGTTGTCGGGGGTGGTGTAGGCCTCGTCGACGACGACGTCCGCCCGGGCGAAACCGGCGGTGACGTCACCGCGCTCGGTGTCCAGCCCCCAGGGGTTCTCGACGATCTCGGCACGCGGGTCGTCCACGTCGAGCAGGGCCTCGGCCGGCTCGTACTCGACGCGTACCAGCCGTGCGGCGTGCCGGGCCTGCTCGGCGCTCTCGGCCACCACGACGCCGATGTGCTGCCCGTAGTGCAGGACGCGATCGTCCTGCAGCGGAGCCGGAGGCGATCCGCCCAGCAGGGTCATCGGGCCGCGTTCCAGCTTCGGCGCGTTCAGATGCGTCACGACGGCCAGCACGCCCGGCGCTGCCCAGGCCCTGGTCACATCGATGCCGCGGATGCGCCCCGCGGCGATGGTGCTGCCCACCAGGGCGGCGTGCACCATACCGGTGAGGGAGAAATCGTTGGGGTACTGAGCCGATCCGGTCACCTTCAGCGGAGCGTCCACGCGCTCCAGGCCCGCACCGACGACCGTGCCGGTTTCGAGAGTGGTCATGACGCTGCTCCTGCAACGGTCTCGAGCGTGCGCACGAGGGTGCGCTTGGCCAACTCCACCTTGAACGCGGTGCCGGGCAGCGGCCTGGCACCCTCCAGTGCCGCTTCTGCCGCCGCGCGGAAGGAGTCGGCGCCCGCGCGGGCGCCACGCAGGACGTCCTCCGCGTCCCACGCGCGCCAGGGGACGGTGCCGACCCCGCCCAGCGCCACGCGCGCCTCCTGAACGAGACCGTCCTCGATCACGAGAGCCACGCCGGCCGAGGCCAGCGCGAACTCGTAGGAGACGCGGTCGCGGACCTTCAGGTAGTGCGACCGTGCGGTCTCGGGGAGCAGGGGGATCTCGAGCGCAGTGATCAGCTCGCCGTGCTGCAGCACGTTCTCGATGTGGGGTGTGTCGCCCGGCGGGAGATAGAACTGGGTCAGGGGGATCGACCGGGTCCCGTCCGCGCCCCGGACGTGCACGACGGCGTCCAGCGCCACCAGCGGAACCGCCACGTCCGAGGCGTGCAGGGCGATGCAGTGGTCGCTGGTGCCGAGGATGGCGTGCATCCGCTGGATGCCCGCGATGGCGGCACACCCCGAGCCCGGGCTGCGCTTGTTGCAGGCAGCGACGGTGGGGTCTCTGAAGTACCGGCACCGGGCTCGCTGCAGCAGGTTGCCGCCGATGGTGGCCATGTTGCGCAGCTGGGTCGAGGCGCCGAACAGCAGAGCCTCCCGCACAAACGGCAGCCGCTCCCTGACGACGGGATCGGCGGCCAGCTCCTCCATCGTCGTGAGCGCCCCGACCCGGACGGTCGTGTCGGTGTGCGTGATGCCGGCCAGCGGCAGCCGGGTGATGTCGATGAGCCGCTCCGGTCCGAGGACCCCGTCCTTCATGAGGTCCAACTGCGTCGTGCCGCCGGCGAGGAACGATGCGTGCGGATCGGCGCTGACCACGGCGACAGCCTGCTCGGTGTCGGTGGCCCGAACGTAGTCGAAGGGACGCATGGATCAACCCCCCGCCGCAACGTCGCGGATCGCTGCGCGAATGTTCGGATAGGCGCCACAGCGGCAGATGTTGCCGCTCATGAACTCACGGATCTCTTCCTCCGAGTTCGCACGTCCCTCGGCGATGAGCGAGACCGCCGACATGATCTGCCCCGGCGTGCAGTAACCGCACTGGAACGCGTCATGCCTGGCGAACGCTTTTTGCATGGGGTGCAGCTCCCCGGTCGGGCACAGGGATTCCACCGTGGAGATCTCACGGTCCTCGTACTGCGCGGCCAGCGCCAGACACGACACCACACGCTTGCCGTCCACCAGCACCGTGCACGCCCCGCACGCACCCTGGTCACACCCCTTCTTGGCTCCGGTCAGGCCCAGATGGTCGCGCAGCGCATCGAGCAGCGTCACACGCGAGTCGATCTCCAGCCGATGAGCTGTGCCGTTGACGGTGAGAGTGATATCAACCCGGGAGACATCAGGCGGTGACTGGCCGGTCGGGGGTGCCTCGGTTTCCA